>JBFIUJ010000039.1:0-12825 GCA_041607595.1 Gemmatimonadales bacterium
ACCCGCTCGACGTTCCAGGGCGTGGACCCGCGGCTACTGGATCGCGTTCATCATGTCGAAGATCGGCAGGTACATGGCCACGACCATGCCGCCGACGATCACGCCGAGGACGACGATCATCACGGGCTCCATGAGGGAGAGGAGCGCGCTCACCGCCACGTCCACTTCCTCGTCGTAGAAGTCCGCGATCTTCGACAGCATCTCGTCGAGCCCGCCGGTCTGCTCGCCGACCGCGATCATGGAGATCACCATCGGCGGGAAGACCTGCGATTTCTCGAGCGGTGCCGCGATCGTCTCGCCACCGGCGATCGACTGGCGGGACTCCATGACCGCGTCGTGGATGACCCTGTTCCCCGCCGTCTTCGCCGTGATCTCGAGTCCGTCCAGGATCGACACGCCCGAGGAGATCAGGGTGCCGAGCGTCCGGGTGAACCGGGAGACCGCGGACTTCCGCAGCATGTCGCCCAGGACCGGCGCCTTGAGGAGGGCCGCGTCCACGTTCCGGCGCCCGTTATCGGTCGCGTAGTAGCGGTTCAGCCCGAAGGCCGCGAGGCCGATGGCCCCGGCCATGGCCCACCAGTAGGAGATCAGGACGTTGGAGGCCCCGATCACGATCCGGGTCGGCAGCGGCAGCTGCATGTTCACCGAGGCGAACATGCTCTCGAACGTCGGGATCACGAAGATGAGCAGTACCGCGATGGCGATGAACGCCACGGACAGGATCACGCCGGGGTAGACCATCGCGCCCTTCACCTTCCGCACGAGCGCGTCGTTCTTCTCCAAGAAGGTTGCCAGGCGGAGCAGGATCGTGTCCAGGATGCCTCCCGCCTCGCCCGCGGCCACCATGTTGACGTAGAGATCGCTGAAGGCCTTGGGGTGCTTGGAGAACGCATCCGCCAGGGTGTTGCCCGCCTCCACGTCGTACACCACGGCCCGCGTCGTCTCCTGCAGCGTCTTGTTCTCCGACTGCTGGGCCAGGATGGACAGCGACTGCACGAGCGGCAGGCCCGCGTTGATCATGGTGGCGAACTGCCGGGTGAAGATCACGATGTCCCGCGTCTTTACGCGCGGCTTCCCGAACGTGATGTTGAGCTTCTTGGGGGCCTCGCGCACGCTCACCAGAATCATCCGGTTCTTCCGGATGTAGTTGATCACTTCGTCGCGCGACGCCACGTCCAGCTGGCCCTTCATGATCTGGCCGGTCGTGGAATTTTTCGCGGTATACTCGTAGAGCGGCATGACCAGCGCCTCCTCGGGTTAACGCCGCGCGGCCGGGCGGGAGGACTTCTCCACCTCGGCGATGGCCTGATCCTCGACCGGCGTGGCGCCCGTCATCCGCAGGAACTCGTTCGGATCGGGCGACGACCGGGCGCACTCCTCCAACGTGACCTCGCGGGTCATGTACAGCTGGTACAGCGAGTCGTTCAACGTCTGCATGCCGTGCTTCTTGCCGGACTGCAGGGCCGAGTAGATCTGGTGGATCTTGTCGTCCCGGATGAGGGCTCGGATGGCCGGGGTGGCCACCATGACCTCGCAGGCCATCACGCGCCCGCGCCCCTTGGCCTTGGCCAGGAGGGTCTGGGTGATGACGCCCTCGAGCACGAAGGCCAGCTGGGCCCGCACCTGCGCCTGCTGGCTGGACGGGAAGACGTCGATGATGCGGTTGATCGACTCCGCCGCCGAGTTGGTGTGGAGGGTAGCGAGCGCCAGGTGGCCCGTCTCCGCGATGGTCAGCGCCGCCGCGATGGTCTCGAGGTCCCGCATCTCGCCCACCAGGATGACGTCGGGGTCCTCGCGCAGGGCGAACTTGAGCGCGTTGCTGAAGCTCTTCGTGTCGGTGCCGACCTCGCGCTGGTTGACGATGCATCCCTGGTGCCGGTGGATGAACTCGATCGGGTCCTCCACCGTGATGATGTGCCCGTGCCGCTCCTTGTTGATCTTGTCGATCATCGCGGCGAGCGTCGTGGACTTGCCGGAGCCGGTCGGCCCGGTCACCAGGACCAGGCCCCGGGGCCGCTCGGCCAGCTTGGCGGTGATCGGCGGAAGCCCCAGGTCCTGGAAGGTGCGGACGTTGAAGGGGATCATCCGGATCACCAGCCCCACGCAGCCCCGCTGCTTGAAGCAGTTGCCGCGGAAGCGCGCCAGGCTCTGGATGCCGAAGGAGAAGTCCAGCTCGTCCTCGGTCTCGAACTTCTTCTTCTGCTGCTCGGTCAGGACCGAGTAGGCGAGCTGCAGCGTGTCCCGCGGGCTGAGCACGTCCGTGACCGAGGCACTGACGATCTCGCCGTCGATCCGGAGCTTCGGACACTCCCCCGCCGTGATGTGGAGGTCCGACGCCTCCTTCTCGATCATCTCTTCCAGCAACGCCCGCAGGTTGATCGTCATGCCGCTGTCTCCTTCACAACTTCCTCGAGGGTGGTGACTCCGCGCTCAATCTTCTTCATGCCGTCCATCCGAAGCGTCAGCATGCCGTCCTTGACCGCCTGCTCCCGAATCTCGGCGACCGAGGCGCTGCGAAGGATGAACCGGCGGAGCTCGGGAGTCAGGGCCATGACCTCGTACAGTCCGGCCCGACCCTTGTAGCCGGTGCCGCTGCACGTGTCACACCCCCGGCCCTTCATGAACTGCACGTCCTTCAGCTCCTCGGGACCCCCCAGGGAGCGTAGCTCTTCCTCGCGGTACTTGGCCGGCACCTTACACTCACTGCAGATCCGACGGACCAGCCGCTGGGCCACCACGAGGTTGACCGCGCTCGCCACGTTGAACGCCTCGATCCCCATGTCGATCATGCGGGTGATCGTGCTCGGCGCATCGTTGGTGTGGAGCGTCGACAGCACCAGGTGGCCGGTGAGCGCCGCCTTGATCGCGATCCCACCCGTCTCCAGGTCCCGGATCTCCCCGATCATGATGATGTTCGGGTCCTGCCGGAGGAACGCCTTCAACGCCGCGGCGAAGGTGAGGCCGATGTCGCTCCGGACCAGCACCTGATTGATGCCCATCAGATTGTACTCGACCGGATCCTCGGCCGTCATGATGTTCACTTCGATCGTGTTGATCCGCGACAGGGCCGAGTAAAGCGTCGTCGTCTTGCCGGAGCCCGTCGGGCCGGTCACCAGCACCATGCCGTACGGGTTCAGGATGTTGCGCATGAGATCGGCCTCGGCCTTGGGCTCGAAGCCGAACTTCGTGAGATCGAGCGTCAAGTTCCCCTTGTCGAGGATCCGCAGCACGATCTTCTCGCCGAACAGCACCGGCAGGGTGGAGACCCGGAAGTCGATCACCCGGTTCCCCATCTTGAGCTTCAGGCGCCCGTCCTGCGGCACACGCCGCTCCGCGATGTTGAGCTGGGCCAGGATCTTCACCCGGGAGGTCATGGCCGCCTTCATCTTGATCGGCGGCTTCATCACCTCGAGCAGCGCCCCGTCGATCCGGTAGCGCACGCGGATCTCGTGCTCGTAGGGCTCGATGTGGATGTCGCTCGCGCCCCGCCGGACCGCGTCGGTCAAGAGCCCGTTGATCAGCTTCACCACCGGCGCGTCGTCGAAGGACGCCGCCGCGATCTCCTCCTCCGTCTCCTCCACCACCTCCACGTCCTCGTCCATCCCCTCCATGTCCTTCAGGAGCTCCTGCAGCTCCTGGTCGCTGGACTGATAATGACGCTCGATCAGCGACCGGAGGGTGTACTCCCCGGCGATCACCGGGAAGAGATCGTACCGGGTGATGAACTTGAGGTCCTCGAGCAGGCCGATGTTGGTCGGATCGGCCATCGCCACCGTCAGCGTCCGTCCCTCCCGCTTCAAGGGCAGCACGATGTGCTTGGTCGCCAAGTCCGACGGGATCATCCGCAGGATCTTGGTGTCCACCTCGAACCGGGTGAGGTCCACCGCCGGCATCCGGTACTGCCGGGCCAGTACCTTGGTGATCTCGAGCTCCTGGACGAGCCCCATCTTCACCAGCACGTAGCCGAGCCGGTGGCCCGTCGCCTTCTGCTCCGCGAGCGCCTGCGCGCACTGCTCGCGCGTGATCAGGCCCTCCCGGATCAAGATGTCGCCGAGTCGATCACCACCGGCCGCTGCGGTCGCCATGGGTCTACGAAGTGCTCTCTCGGAGGTGGAGACCTAGAATTGACAACGAGTTAGGCTTGATGGGTTCAAAGATTGGCCCGCACCCCGCAGGGTGTCAAGGGAGGCGCCCGCCGAGGCGGACCCGGCCCCGCAGTCGGCCGAGGACGCTCGGGCCGATTCCGGGGACCGCGCCGAGTGCCTCGAGGCTCCCGAACGGCCCGTGCGCCGCCCGATGCGCCAGGATCGCCCGCGCCCGGGCGGGCCCGATTCCGGGGAGGGTCGCCAGGGCCGCCGCGTCCGCGCTGTTGAGGTCCACGAGGAGCCCGTCCCCGTCGGGCGGGGAGCCCGGCCGAGCGCCCGCTCCCGATGGAGGAGCGGAGAAGGCCAGATGGGGCCCCAGACGACCCAGCAGCCCGGGCCCCACCCCACGCACCCGGTCGAGCCCCTCCAGGCTCCCGAAGGGGCCGCGGGCCCTCCGGTCCTCCTCGATGGCCCTGGCCAGCGCGGGGCCGATGCCCGGCAGGCGGGCCAGCTCCCGTGCGGTGGCCCGATCCACGTCGATCCGCTCGTCGGCGCCGCGCGGCCGCAGGGCAGCCACCGCGCTGTCCCGGTGCGCCGCGGGCGAGGCCTCGCGCTCGGAGAGCAGGGTGACCGCACCGCCGGGCTCACCCGGACGCCCCAGGAGCAGGCGCGCGCCGTGCCCGACCACGGCGAGGCCGAGGAGGAGGAGTGCCGCGCGGTGCTCGGACCAGGCCATGGCGCATGGTGGCGTCGCGACGCCCGACCCGCGCCACCCGGCGACGGCGGAGCGGCGCTATTCCTCGCGAGCGATGAGGGCGAGCCCGACCTCGCCGACCGCCTGCAGGCTCGCGGCGCTCAGCTTGTCGATCGTGTCGTCCGGCGTGTGCCAGTGGGGGTACGGCCACTGGATCAGGTTGATCGCCCGGATGCCGACGCGCTGCAGCGGGACGTGATCGTCCAGCAGGCTCTCGCCCGGGGTCGCCAGGAAGATCTCGCCGTGGCCCAGCTCGCGCGCCACATCCCACACCAGCCGCACGATCTCGGGCGCGCCGAGCAGGGAGTACCCTTCCTGGCGGATCTGCAGCCCCCGCGCCCCGACCATGTCGAACAGCACGGCATAGAGCGGGGCGCTCGCCGCGACCGGCCGGGCCGCGTAGTGGCGCGACCCGATCAAAACGTCCACCGAGTCGGCGAACACGCCGTAGTCCTCGCCGTCCACGAACAGGAGATCCACACCGATGCCGCCCCGGAGCGGGAGCGCGGCCAGCGCGTCCGCCATGCCGAGGAGCACGGCGACACCGGAGCCGCCGTCGTTGGCCCCCGGCACGGGGGCCGGCCGTTCCGAGCCCGCCGCGTCGGCGAGGGGGCGGGTGTCCCAATGCGCCAGGAAGAGCAGTCGCTTCGTTTCGGCCGGCCGGAATCGGGCGACGAAGTTCCGCAGGGGCAGGGAGTCCCCCCGGGCCGTGACGTGGGTCCACTCCTGCACCGCCACGGTGTCGGCGCGGGTGGCCAGCAGGCTGTCCAGCCAGTCCCCCATCCGCCGGTGACCCTCGGTGCCGGGAATCCGCGGGCCGAACGCCATCTGGGTCTCGACGTACCGCAGCGCGGCGGCGCCGTCGAACGGGCGGGGGGTCGCCTCGCGGCAGCCGAAGGTCGCCGCCATGAGGACCAGCAGGCACCGGAGGGTCACCGGAAGTCTCCCGCGAAGAGGGACAGGATGAACGAGGCGCTGAGTGAGATCTGGGACGTCCGACGGTCCAGATGCCGGGCATCGTTGATCGTGTAGCTGAACTGGAGCCCGCCGGAGATGAACTGCATGATATCCGTGTCGAGCCCCCCCCGGATCTCCTGGCGTCGGGTATCGGTGATGGGTGTGCACTCCGGGTCCTGGGCCAGCTGGAGGCAGCTCTCAGAGCGCCCCAGGATCACGTTGATCGTGGACCGGACCGGCTTGCGGAGCCGGCTCAGGCCGGGTGGCAGGCGGAAGGAGTAGCTCACGGTGCCCGTCAGGTCCTGCTGCGTGGAGCGGGTGAGGTTCCCGTTGTTCTGGGCCTCCTGGGCGTTGTCCGCGAAGCTCACCGTGGCGACGAGTCCGTTGCGGAACCCAAGCTGCAGGTCCGGGGCGATGGAGCTCGAGCTGAGGGAGGTCACCACCGGCGGGCCCGAGGGGCTCGGCTGGAGGGTCGTCCCCTCCCGGTTGCGGATCGAGGTCCCCAGCCCGATCAGGGTGATGGGGCCGGAGCGGAGGGCTCGGGTCCAACGCACGTTGGCGACCGGCCACTCCAGCTGCCGCGTCTCGGACTCCAGGAACCCGTTCCCCACCTGGGTGAAGCGCGTGCTCTTGGTGAGCGCATAGCTCCAGGTGCTGGTGAATCCCCAGGGGAGATCCGCCCCGGCCGCCAGCACGTTGGCCCGCGTCTCGGACACCGCGATGGCGCTCGTGCCCTCCTGGGCCAGGAAGGCCTCGCGGTCGCCGAGGGCCAGCATGTAGCCCAGGTCCGGAGAAAACGCCGCGAGGTCGAAGGTGCTGGTGCGGGTGAGGCTGGTGCTCAGGTCCACCGGACGGAGGCGTCGGGTGGCGATGGCGACGGCGCCGCTGTCCCCGAAGAGGCCGCGGAAGGCAGCCGCCAGGTCCACCGAGGCGCCCAGCTCGTTGGTGCGGCTGTTGTTGAGCGTCTGCGGCAGGATGAACGCGCCCGCGCTGTCCCCGTCGGCCCGGACCGGATTGCGCCCGCTCAGGAATCGGGAGAGCACGAACGAGCTGGAGGTGGAGTACCTCGGCCGGAGCCAGTCGGACACCCGGGGGTTGAGCGAGATGGACGTCGCCAGCGTCCGATCCCGCTCCACGCCGACCGGGATGCCGAGGAAGCTCTCCCGCGCCTCGCCCGCCAGCCGGCCGATCGGAGAAGAGTCGGGATAGACGCGAAGGTCCCGCGTGCTGCTCAGATCGCCGTTCAGGGTCAGCATCGTCAGCGGCTGCCAGGTGAGCCCGGCCGCGTTGCGCCACAGGTGGGTGAGCGAGGAGATCGTGGGCAGCCCATCGTCCCCCGGTCGTTTCACCGCGACCTGGAAGGTCGTGAGCTCCGAGGCGTTCCGGGTGAGCGCCGTGGTCCATCGCACGTTGCTCGGCACCAGGCTCAGGTGCGGCCGCCGGGCCGATTCGGCGGCGCCGCTCTCCTGCAGGAAGTCAGGCAGGAGATCCACCAGCCCGCCCAGGTCGAGGGTGGGCCCCGTGCGATTCAGGTTGAGCGAGTAGTTCGCCTGGAGGGCGACGGCATCCGAGGTCGCGGAGGAGAGCTCGGTCCGGGAGCGGCCCGAGGTCAGGCTGGCGCTGAGGGTCAGCGGATCTACCAGCCCCCGGGTGAGCCAGTCCCGCCCCCGCCGGCTCCGGCGCAGGGCGAGCGCCGTGGTCAGGGTCCAGGCCTGGGGAGTGCGTAGGCCCTCGAGCGCGTCTCCCCGCACGTCGCTGCCGGTCAGCAGGTCCGGGCGGACGTCGCTCCGGGTGTAGGCCACCGAGGCGGGGGCCGAGATCCCGAGCGACGCGGGGAGGAATCGATCCAGCGCCCAGCGGGTGTTCACCTGGACCGTGCCGGTCGTGCGGTAGGTGGGGTCCCGCCCCAGCTGCTGGAAGTTGCCGTCCTGGCGCACGTAGGCGACGCTCAGGTCGCCCACGTCGGCGGCGGTGAGCCGCGCGTCGAGCGCGATCGCCGTGCCCACCTCGGAGAGGGGACGCCCCAGCCGGATGTCGTCCACCCACAGCTCGGCATCCGGGATCATCCCGGACTGCGCCACCCGGAGGATGCCGGCGGAGATCTCCTGCACCGCGGCGAGGTTGGGCGGGTTCACGCCGGGGTCGCCCAGGTGCACCAGGTACGGGCCCTCGCAGGCCACGAACGCCTGGGGGTCGCCCAGGTTGCCGCAGTCGGCCGCGCCGCCCGGCGGATCGCCCCGGAGCCACCGGGTCTCCACGTCCGCCCGGAGGCGGCGCCAGACCTCCAGGTCGATCACGGCCTCCGGCTCCCAGGTCGTGGAGCGCGCGGGCGCGTGGTAGAGGTAGAAGTTCCGGCTGTCGCTCCCCAGCTTGACGAACCCCTCGAGGTCGCCGCTCTCCCACCCGTCCCCCCGGCCCCGGAGCCACACCCGCATCTCCCGGTACTTGAGCACGCTCTGCGGCCCGGCCGGAAAGCGGAAGAAGGCCTCCGCCCGGTCGCCCACGGCGAGGCCCCGTCCGATGATCCGGAGCGACTTCTCGTTGATCTGGAGCCCCTGGGTGCTCTGGCTCCCATCCCGGCGGGTCGACGCGTCCACCACCCCGGGGGGCGACTCGTAGCCCAGCTCGCTGTTCTCGGTGGAGATGATGCTCGCCACGACCTCGCCGGTGGCCCCGCCCAGAGCGCCGCTGATGCCGGCGATCGGCGTCTCGGCCCGCCGGATCCAGGGGGCGCCCACGAAGCGCATCCGCGCCAGGGCGAAGCGGGCCACCGGGTCGTCGCCGCCCGCGTCGGCGGGCGTGGCGACGGTGAGCCGGAGGTGCTGGATCAGCCGGATGTTGGGCGTGCCGAGGGTGAACTCGGGCGTGCGCAGGGGGATCCGGTAGAGGCTCCACTTGGCGTCCCCGGCGGCCGTGCTGGTCACCACCCCGTCCCGGACGAAGTAGCGGGCCAGGTCCGCCGGGTTCACCACCCAGCGGAAGACGTCTTCGCCCGCTCCCGTCGCGTCCAACACTTGGTCGCCGTTGAGGTCCTCGGTGTCCAGCGACCCGTTGCCGTTGGTACATCGGGAGCTCAGGTCGCCCCAGGGGAAGACCGGCACGGCGGTGCCCAGGGTCTGGCGGCACAGCGCCAGGCCGTCCACCCGCGCGGTGCCCTGGAACAGCACGTCGGGCCGATCCCCCAGGATGCCGACGTCGTCGGTGATCGCGTTGAAGATCCCCGTCGGGGATCGCTCGGTGTCGAGCCGGCCGACCCCCACGTACTGGCGGCCGCGGAAGACGGTGTCCGCGCCGACCACCTGCAGGCTCTCCGGCGCGATCGCGAGCGCGTCTTCGCTCACCCGGCCCAAGTCGATCACCAGCTGCACCCCGGCCGAGTCGGCCGGGCGGCTCGCGCCCTGGAAGATCCAGAACTCGAGGAACTCGTTCCGGGAGAGGTCGAGACCCGTGTTGCTGAGGGGTGTCACCATCGAGCGCCACCGCGGGGTGAAGGGGCGCCGGGGCTGGCTCCAGCGCGAGGCGTTGTTGGTCTGCACGATGCCGCCCGCGGTGTCGGCGTGCAGGGTGAGGAACATGACGGTCTCGAAGATGTCCCCCTGCCCCGCGGTGATGATCCGCGGGTCGATGTCCTGGGGACGCAGCTCGATGGGCCCGCAGCCCGCGCAGGCCGGCACCAGGTTCTGCCAGGTGAGTGCCACGGCCGAGGTCGAATCGAAGCCGCCCGCGAAGGCGGCGCCCTCGGCGCGCTGGGGCCGACTGCCGAATTCCCAGACGCCCTCGCGCAGGGAGACCGGGATGCCGGCGTCCGATTCGAATTCCTCCAGGAACGCCTCGCGGGACCGGTTGGCGTCCGGGCGGGTGAAGGCGAACTCCGCGTTCAGGTCGAGCCGGGATTCGGCGGTGGTGGGCGTGGTCGTCAGGCCGTCGAGCAGCCGGGTGATGGCCATCGGCTTGAACCGCAGCTCCGTCGTGATGCCGCCGATCAGGTTGGCGGTCGGCTCGAAGCCCAGCGGCGGCCGGGTGAAGGCGCTCTGCTCCGCCTGGTACATGCCGATCAGGTTGATGGCGCCCCGGTCCCCGAGAGAGTAGGTCGTGGCGAGGCCGAAGATGGTGGTCGGGGCGATGGCGAAGATCCCGCGCTCCTCGAACCGCGCCACTACCTGGGTCTGCCCCGCGCCGAAGAGCCCGTCCGGATCGAGGAAGGTCACCTGGCCGAGGCCGTAGTCGATCGAGTAATCCACCCCGCGCTCGAGCCGGCGCCCGCCCACCGTGAGCTGCTCGCTCCCATCCTTGATCTGCAGCGCGTTGAGGCTCAGCGTGTTTCGGTCGCCGGCCCCGGTCGAGTTGTACTGCAGGCGGAACTGGAAGCGGGACGCGGGCCCCTCGCCGCGGGGCAGGAGGTAGTAGGGGAACACGTAGAGCGAGTCGTTCCGCTCCGCCGAGGCGAGCCGGCCCGCGTCCGCGAACGGCTGGAGGTGCGGGAACACGATGTACGCTTCCCGCACGGTGAGGTCGGCGCCGGCATCCCGGGTCCGGGGGAAGAGCCGGTTCTCCGTGTCCAGGAGGTTCTGCTCGGTCGGCAGCGCGAGGCCGAGGAGCCCCAGGTAGGTGCCGGTGCCGCCGAGCGGCTGTTCCCGGCGATCCTGGGAGAGGGTCACCCGGAGCGAGGGCCGCTCCAGGTCGCGCCCGGCCACGCGGTAGACGTGCCGCATCTCGTGGAAGAAGGTGGGGACGGCGGGCGACTGGTTGGGCGCGGCGACCAGCAGCAGCGAGTCCGCCCGGGTCGGATCGTTCCGCGCCGGGAACGTCCCGACCTGCCCTCCGGCCTCGGTGGTGTAGCTCACCGCGAGGTGGTCGTTGAGGTCGAGCTTGGTGGCGAGGGCGAACCAGATGCCGGTCCGGTCCAGATAGTAGTCCACCCCCTGCAGCAGTAGCTCCCACCGTCCCTCCACCCGCTGGGGGCTGTCCCCCCGCACGGCCACGGCCTCGATCCCGCCCAAGTTGGGGTTGGTCCCGCTCCGGCCGGAGGCGGCGCGCTGCCGGTAGACCCGGACTTCCCGGGGCCGGCCGCTCGCGGGAAGTGTGGCCGCCACCAGGTTCAGGACGTCCACCGCGGGGTAGGCGGTGAACGCCCGGGGGTCCACGACCCAGTAGAACCGGCCGGACTCGAAGTCCAGGTCCCGCACCTGCCGGTCCTGGGGCTGGCTGGTGGTCGCGCCGACCGCGAACACCCGCTCCCCCACGACGCTCCCCTTCTGCGTCGCCGCGAGCGCCTGCAGCCGGAGCGCCCCGATCTCGAACGTGGCGTTGACGCCGAAGTTGTTCTCCGGGATGGCGGCCGTGAGGAAGCGCGAGGCGGGCGGCCGGAAGACGACCGTCCCGACCTCGATGCGCCGGATGATCTCGTCGTCAAGCCCCTGGTAGAACAGGCGGATGTTGTTGTTGGCGTTGAATTCCCGCTGGGTGTTGTAGTCCACGTCCACGTGGACCCGCTGCCCCAGGAGGCCGGTGGCCTTGGCGTTGAACTCGTTGTCGACTCTGGGCGCCCGGAACCCCCCGCGGCAGCCGCTGTTCGGGTCCTGCAGCAGCACGGGGTTGCAGCGCTCGTTGCGCAGGCGCTCGGTCCGGATCTCCAAGCGCGCCGTGCCGTCGATGGCGAGGTCCACGTATCTTTCGGGGAGGCCGAGGAGCCCCGTGTCGTCCGGGCCCTCGGCCCGGGTGGGCTCCGGGCGGATGCCGTAGAGGCGGGCTAGCCGATGGGCCCGAGCCCAGTCGGGGCGAGCGGCGGCGAGCGCGCGCCGGACGTCCCGCTCCCAGCGGGCGGCCACGGTGGCCGGCGACACCCGTGGGGCGCCGGCCCAGGGGGCGCGCAGGATCGCAGGCTCTCGCAGCCGCAGGAAGGCACGGTCGAACTGCCAGCGAACGCCGACGAGCGCGGAGTCGGTCTGTCCGAAGGCGAGCGAAGGAACCGCGAACAGGCAGCAGAGGGCGACGGTGAAGCGCGCCACGCGGATGGAGGACGAGGGGAACGGAATGGCGAGCCGGGCCAGCGCTAATATACAGGCGCCCAAGAGACCCTACAACCGGACGGGAACGGCATGAGGCTGCTGCACCGGTACGTCCTCCTCCAGTTGGTGGGGCCGTTCATCTTCGCGGTGTCGGCGCTGACGAGCATCATGCTGCTCAACCAGGTGGCACGGCGGTTCGGCGCCCTGGTGGGCAAGGGGCTTCCCTGGAGCGTCATCGCCGAAGTCTTCTGGCTGAGCGTGCCGTTCATCGTCGCCATGACCCTTCCGATGGCCGTGCTGGTGGCCGTGCTGTACGCCTTCAGCCACCTCGCCGCCGACAACGAGATCACCGCCATGCGGGCGAGCGGCGTGAGCCTGGCCCAGAGCGTCCGCCCGGTCCTGCTGGTCGGCCTGCTCATGAGCGGCGTCAACTTCCTGTTCGTGGACCAGGTCCTGCCAAAAACCAACGCGCGCCTCCGCACCCTGCTCGTCGAGATCGGCCGAAAGAAGCCCACCCTGGACCTCCGCGAGCAGGTCATCAACGAGATCCCCCCCTCGCAGCTCTTCCTCCGGGCCGGTCGGATCGAGGCCGGAAGCGGCCGGCTGCGGGACGTGAGCATCTACGACATGGGCGGGGGGGACGAGCGCCGGGTCATCTACGCCGACAGCGGGCGGATGGCCTTCGAGGAGGGCCAGCGGGACCTCACCTTCCGGCTCTACGATGGCGCGATCCACCAGTACAAGAACAGCGACCCCCACGTCTTCCAGCTCACCTACTTCGGGGCCAACGCCATCCGGGTCGAGAACGTGGCGAACCAGTTGGAGCGCGGGGTCACCGAGATCGCCCGCGGCGACCGCGAGATGTCCACCTGCGAGATGGCCGAAGTGGTGCGGATCTCGCGGGAGGACGTCCGGCGGGCCGAGGCGCTGCGGGAGCGGCTGCTGCTGCGCGACCTCCGGGGCCTCGCCGGGCTCTCCTCCGCCGTGCCCCCCGACACGCTCACCCCGATCACGCCGGGGC
>JBFIUJ010000040.1:0-12693 GCA_041607595.1 Gemmatimonadales bacterium
AGGGCGAGCAGGACACGGTCGGCGCCGAGGCTCTGCGCCCCGGGCGTCGGAGTCGGCCAGCCGGCGTGCCCGGGGCGGGTGGGCAGATCTCCGAGCGACAACGCCCCGACGGCCCGAAGCACTGTTACCAGCAGGTCCCCCGATGCCGTCAACTCGTATTCGAAGAACCCGGGCGCGAGGACGGCGAGACCACGCGCCCCCGCGCCTCCCGCCACGGCGACGAACCGGTGGGCAGGCGCCGCCGCGACGGGCGTCTCGTGGAGTGCCGGCTCCAATGGCCCGAGCGGCGGCCGCGTGACCCTGCCGAACGCCGTACCCGCGACCGCCGCGGACCCGTGGAGCCCAAGGGGGAAGCGGAGCCGCAGGCGGTGGTTTCTGGCCTGGTTGTCGAGGGCCAGCACGCAACGGACGATCGGACTCCCACGATGGAGGATGACCCGGAGGCCCGCCGACACGCTGCCCGGCCCTTCGCCCTGCACCGCGTCACCTGCAATCAGGCTCCAGTCGGCCTCGACCGCACCGACCAGGGGCCCGGACGCCGTCACCCGGCGGACCACTTGCGACGCCGCGCCCCTCGCGCGGCGGCCAACCCCCGGGGAAAAAGTGTAGGTGTCGCCGAGGTCCGCCTCCGACTCGAGCGCGAGCAGCCCTCGGAAGGCACCCCCGGTCTCGGCCTCGCGCAGGGTCAGGGTCCCGTCGCGGGCGACGCCGACCTCGACCAAGCCGTTGGAGAGCCCTCCGCCCCTGATCGGCGCCACCCCGTCCGCCGGAGGCGACGCGGACGGGGGGCCCAGCCGGAGCTCGGTCATGCCGAAGCCGTCCAGCCGGGGGACCTCCAGGGCGACCCGCACGACCTCGACCTCGTCGTAGTCGGGATAGTGACGGGTCGCGTCCACCCGTTCGCCCGCGCGGCTCCGGTGGAGCACCTGCAGGGGAACCGCCGTGCCGTCTGCGGCCCTCAGCCCGAAGGGCGGGGCACCGGGCCCGCGCCGAGCGGGCCGGCCAGCGGGTGGCCCGACGGGCACGTCGGCGACGAAGAAGGTCAGGTCGGCGACCACGACCCCACGGCGGGGGCGGGGCACCGCGTTCCAGAGCCACAGCCTCGCGGCGGTCGTCTCCGGGCGGTCACGGGCCAGGTCCGGATCGTGGCCGGTCAACTCATCCCACGCCCCGCGCGCGATTTCGCGTCCCATCGCGCGGACCTCGACCGCCCGTTGCTCGGCCGCGCCGGCCACCTCGTCGCTGCAGCATCCACCGAGCGTGTCGTGGAACTGGTTCCGCACGAGCGTGCGCCACGTGTGGCGGAGAAGCGGCCGGCGATCCGACCCGCCGTGGGCCCAGGCGAGCGCGGCGAGAGGCTCGCCCACGCGCTCGAGCAGGAGCTCGAGGTCGGAGTTCTCGCGCTTCTGGGATGCGCGAGTCGCGTGGACGCCTTGCAGCGTCCAGGTGTAGCCGTATGACCAGCGCAGCTCGCCGGTGACGATCGGGGCACTCCGGCCTTCCTCTGCCGCCGCTCCGAGGAACTCGGTCAGACTGGAGATGCGGACCACGTGGCCGGGCTCGAGCCGCTGGAGGCCCTCCTGCAGCGCCGCCAACGACGCATGGACCCGGTGATGGTCCGCACCGACGAAGAGCCCGACGTGGGAGGTGGCCGCCCGGCGCACCAACCGCTCGCGGACGGAGGGCCAGGCCCGGCGGAGCGCGCCGGCCTCGGCGGGAAGGGCCGCGCCCACCTCGTACCCCTCGGGAGGAAGGTGATAGACGGTGACCTCACCTCCGTCCGGTCCGCGCCAGCGGAAGAGGTCCAGCCCTGGCCCGGCGTCCACGCTTCCGCCGTATCCGCGCCAGAGCGCCCCGACCCGCAGCCCGAACTCCCGCGCCAGCGTCGGCAGTGCGGGAGGGTGACCGAAGGCGTCGGGGGAGTACAGCGCACCCAGGCCGCCCCCGAGCCGATCCGCGTCCCGCGCCCCCAGCTGGAGGTTGCGGATCAAGGCCTCGCCGGACGGGATCTGCTCGTCGGCCAGCACGTACCAGGGACCGACTTGTAGCCGGCCCGCCCCGACCAGGGCGGCGAGGCGGTCTTCCTGCTCGGGTCGGACCCGGAGGTAGTCCTCGATGAGGACCGTCTGGCCATCGAGCAGGAACGTGGGCGGGTCGCCGCTCTCGAGCCGCTCGACGAGCTCGTCCATCGCGGGGACGAACCGCGCCAGGAGGGCCCCATGCGGCAAGTACCACTCACGGTCCCAGTGAGTGTGGGGGATGAGATGGAAGGTGAGTCGTGTCACCCGACGATCGGGCGCCGCCGCCGAGGTCGCCGGCGGGCCCGCAGCCGGATGGTCCCCGGCATCACTTCTTGCGATATCGCCAGTCGCTCGCGCCGCCGGCCGCGATCGCGATCCGGTGCGTGGCGCCCGCGGCGAGGGCCGGGATCGCCTGTTCCGCGCTGCCGACCACCGCCCCGTCGGGTCCCAGCAACTCGAATACGAGCGTCATCGGCGCGGGGGTCGCTCCCTGTCGGCCAATGGCGACGCCGGTCAGTCGCTGACCCTCGGCGCCGCTGCTCGTGAGGGCCAGGCTGTCGATCATGACTGGCAGCGCGTCGAGCTGCTTGACGGCGGCTTGGGCCTTCGCCTGATCCTTCAGGAACACGTAGCCCTGGACCAGGAACCGGTGCGAGAGCTCGTGCATGGGCTCGCGCGCCAGGGCCCGCTCGGCGGCCTTCACCAGGCTTGCCCCGTCCTCCAGGGCCACGTAGGCATGGCCCAGATTCACGAGGGCAATGCGGTTGGAGGGTTCTGCTTCGAGCGCCTTCCCGAAGTCGGCCGCCGCCGCGGCGTAATTCTTCGCTTGGTAGGCGCCGACACCGCGGTTGACGAGGAACGCCGGAGACGTGCTGTCCACCCGCGGGGCCGCGATGCCGAGTCGAGCCATGATGGCGCGGGCGCTATCCGCTTGACCCATGACTTGATACACCGTGGCCAGGTTCCGGAGCGTCGGCTCGTCGCCCGGCCGCCACTCGAGCAACCGGCGGAACGCCTGGACTGCCTCGGGATAGCGCTTGGCTTCGAACTGGAGTCGGGCGATCTGTTGGGCCGCCAGATCCCTGGTCGTGAAGTCCTGGGCCTGACCCGCGAGCGTGATCGCTCGCTCGTAGAACACGATGGCGCTGTCCGGCTGGTCGCCGACCGCGTAGAGGCCGGCCAGGCGGTTCACCGCCATGGTCGTGTACCGCGCCTGGGTCTCCGACGGTCCGCCGGGCGCGGTCAGGGTTCGGCGGAGGTACACGATGGCGCTGTCGGTCTGACCGCCGACATCGAAGATGGAGGCCATTTGGAAGAAGGCCTGGGGTTCGCCCCGGTAGATCCGCAGGGCCCACCGGTACACTGCGACGGCGGAGTCGGCCTTGTTCTCTTGGGCGAGCAGGAGCGCCGGCTCGAGCAGCGAGGCCCAGGAGGCGCGCCGCAGGGAGGTGATCTCCTCGACACACTCCGGCAGCAGCGCCTCGGCCCGTGAGAGGGCGGTGTCCGCCCCGACGATGTCCCCCTGGTAGAGATTGGCGCGGCCCAGGTAATACCAGGCAGCTCCATTGTTCGCCTGATCGTTCTGGGTGATGGCCTCGGTGAGCGTCGTGACCGCGTCGTTGAGCAGGCGCTCCCGGTTGGCCTCGTTCTCGGTGCTGGTGCGGATGTAGACGCCGGCGCCGCGCACCCTGAAGTGGCCCGCGTTGATCTTGCACCCGGCCTCGAACCGAGGCGGCTGGGCCCGTAGGACGCGCTCTCGCACGTCCGCGCCCTGGGCCACGGCGGCGGCGGGTGCCGCGAGCAGCAGCAGCGGCAGAACGTGACGCTTCATGGCTCCTCCGGGATGTGGTTCTGGGGCACAATACGCCTCGCCGTCGCTGGCCGCCAGCCCCAGTGCCCGTTACTGTACGGCGTTCCCCACGATCTCGCCGGAGCACGCATGCTGGTCATGGACCAGGAGAACCTCTACGCCAAGGGCTGGTCCCACGTCCTCTCCACTCGGAACGACGTGGCGGAGCTGGAAGCCTTCCGCCTGAGGGTCGGTGCCCCGCCCAGGGCCCTCCAGGTCGGCCGGCGGCGCTGGCCCCACCTCGATCTCCGGGACGAGCCGCGGGAGCGCGCGCTCGCCAGTGCAGAGGTCCGCGTGTTCCGCCGGACCGCCGACATGCTGCGCTTCGTGCGCGCGGCCCAGGCCGCGGCCCGCGGCTCGGCCGAGCAGGCCGGCTAGCGGTCGCCCCGCTGGCCGAGTGCCGCGCGAACGTTCCCCCGGGTCACCGCCTCGCGAGCGGCCTTCGACAGGTCGGTCAGATCGAGCTTGGCCACCGCGGCCTCCGGCAGGCGGAGCGGCTGTCCGGTGCCCAACACGAAGCGGTCTGGGCCGATCGTCTGCAGCAGCGTCCCGAGGTGATCCTCCGGCGGCCCCCACACCCAGCAGACGTCCCACCAGATCCGCGCTCGCTCATCGGCGGTCGAGCCCCAGTGCACTTCTTCGATGA
Source organism: Gemmatimonadales bacterium (assembly GCA_041607595.1). GTDB lineage: Bacteria > Gemmatimonadota > Gemmatimonadetes > Gemmatimonadales > GWC2-71-9 > JBFIUJ01. The sequence goes on from JBFIUJ010000040.1 coordinate 4,517, forward strand.
AGGCGCGGTCGGCGTGGGTCACCATCAGGCGGACGCGACCGCTCGCCCGAACCAGCGCCCGCACGGCCGCCGCCGGGAGCTCGGGCGCCGAGTCCAACGGGTGACGCTGCCGTCCGTCCTCCAGTCGGACGGCGAGCAGGAGCGGCACCCCGAGGTCGCCGCAGGCGACCGCCAGGGCGCGCATGGCCGCGCCGCCGGGCTCCAGGCCGTACCGGGTCGGGTCCGCCCGGACGGCCACCGCCCCACGATCCGCCGACCGGCGCGCCTCCTCCTCCCAACCCGGCAGGCCGGGGTGCACCGCGGCGACCGGACGGAGACGCGGAGCCCGCTCCGCCGCCGCCACGAGGATGGGATTCCCCTCCATCGGGTCGCGCCAGAAGATGGCCGGGAGGAGCGAGATCCACGCCTCGTCGATCCCCACCCGGTCCATCGCGCGGATGAGCGACGCGGGATCCGTCCCCGCGACCCTCCGGAACGGGTAGTCACCCACGAAGGCGTTCACATCGACGGTCGGGTCGGTCACGGGAACGCTCCCTCGGGGAAGATGCGCCTGGCATTGCCCGCCGCGATGCGCTCGAGGTCGGCGTCCGATACCAGCGTGCGTAGGTAGCGCAGCTTGGCCCAGCCGGTGTCCATGGTGAGGTCGCAGCCCCAGAGCAGCCGCTCGATGCCGACCGCCTCCAGGCAGGCTTCCAACATCCCGCCGTCGACGCCGCTGCCGGAGAGGTCCACCATCACGTTGGGCACGTCGCGCACCGCGCGAAGCGAGTGGAGCCAGTCGCCTCCACCGCCGATGTGGGCGAGCAGGAACCACACCGCCGGGTGCCGAAGGGCGAGCCGGCAGAGCTCGACCGCGTCGCTGGCCTCCTGCCCGGGCCAGTCCCGGCGCCGGTGCTGCCAGATATGGTGGAGCACCGGGACGCCCCGCCGCCGCGCGAGGTCGCAGATGGGGTCCAGCAGCGGATCGTCGGCGCGGCGACTCGCGGCCAGCTTCACCCCAATCATCCCCGCGGCGAGACAGCGCTGGATCTCCGCCGATGCGTGGGCCGGATCGTTCGGGTTGACGGCGACGTAGCCCCGGATGCGTCCGGGATGCTCCTCGGCCAAGGCGAGCAGGCGGTCGTTCCCGACCGTCAGATCCTCCGGGCTCGGGAAGTACGTGGGTGACGTATGCCCCCAGCTCCCCAGGATGGACGCGACGTGCCAGCGGACGCCCATCCGCTCCCCGGCCGCGAGACGGCTGGCGTTCCGCTCGCGCCAATCGGATCGTCCCGTCCGCTCGTGGAAGAAATGGGCGTGGATGTCGATCAGCGACGGCGATTCCATAGCGAGGAGTCCGGCGGCTCAGCCGGCCGCGGTCAGGGCGTCGTCGAGAATGGCAAGCGCGCGATCCACCTCGCGCGCCCCGTGGGCCAGCGACACGAAGTTGTAGGCGCCCCGCTTCCAGAGCAGGCCACGCCGGGCGCACTGGCGGGCTACCACCATGCCCACCTCGTCGGACGTGAAGCGAAGGTGGCACATCTCCGGGATCCCGGCCACGCCGGTGGCGACGTTGGGGTGCCGACCCGCCAGCGCTGCGAGCCCGTCCCGGAGCCGCACCCCCATCGTCGTGAGGTGCGCCGGCACCCGCTCGCGCAGCATCACGGCGAGCGTCGCTTCGGCTGCCGCGAGCGAGACCATCTCGGTGGCGAGCGTGGACGAGATCCACGTCCGGTCCACCGCCGCCATCACTCCGGCCGAGCCGCCAACCACGGCGAGCGGGAATCCATTGGCCAGCGCCTTCCCCAGCACGACCAAGTCGGGACGCACGCCGTAGCGCTCCCCTGCCCCACCCACGGCGATGCGGCAGGCCGTCTTGATCTCGTCGAACACCAGGAGCGCCCCGGCCCGGTCCGCCTCCTCTCGCAGCGTCGCCAGCCACTCGGCGCTCGGCGGCGCCTCCACCACCGGCTCCACGACGACGGCTGCCAACCGGTCGGCCGCACCGCGGATCGCGCGCCGGGCAGCCTCGGGGTCGTCGAAGGGTAGCGGCGAGAAAAGCCCGCGCACCGGTCCGGGCACGCCGGCCTCTTCCTGGCACCAGTCGAGCCATCCGTGGTAGCCACAGCCCAAGACCAGGTCTCGTCCGGTGGAAACCCGCGCGATCCGGACCGCCGCGGCGACGGCCTCCGCCCCCGTCTTGAGAAACCGCACCTGCTCGGCCCAGGGGATGGCTCGGGCGATCGCCCCGGCGAGTCGCTCCTCGTGGACCGGCGCCAGGGGGCCCACGGTCCCGTCCGCCGCGGCGGCCATGGCCGCCTCGGTGACCTCGGGGTGGGCGTACCCCAGGGCGACCGCGCCCAAGGCCATCGTGCAGTCCAGAAAGGTTCGGCCCGACGCATCCCAGACCGTGACGCCGGACGCGCGCGTCATGGCCGAGGGCAGGTCGTCATCCTCACTCCGGGCGAGGCCGAAGAGATGGAGCGGTCGCTTGCTGCCGGTCGAGCTTCCGCCAGCGACGTGTCGGATCACCGCGATCGCCTCACGCCAGCTCCAGGATCCCGAAGCGTGCGGGGTCCTGGCGGTCTCCCCGGAGCCACACCCACCCACCGCCCCCGCTCCAGACCAGCTGACCCGCCCGCCGCTCACGACCCGACAGCATCTCGTTCACGATGAGGTCGAACCCGATGCGGTCGCCCGCGGCGAGGAGCTCCCACCCCTCGGGATGCACGCTGAGGTCGATGCGGTAGCCCGCGTCGGTGCGCGCCCACCCCCCGTGGATGGCATCGGCCTTCCCCGCGAGGTCGCTGACCGGACGCACCCGGAGCCCTCCGCCCACCACCGGCACGACGAGCCACCCCGCGGCCGGCTGTTCCTCCAGCCGGCAGTACAGCTGAAGCCCGTCCGAGTGGATGTCCTCCACCTCGTTGTCGAGTCGAAGGGGCGGAGCGTCCTGCGCCCGAAAGACGAGCTCGGGTTTGGTGACCTCCACGGAGAGCAGGAGCCCGCTCTCGGACCAGGCCACCCACGCCTGCGCGGAGAACTCGTCGGCTCCCAGATACGCCTCCTCGCTGCGGCGGTATTGGTCCTCGTGGTCCAGGTGCAGCCGCGAGCCGACGTGCGGGTCGCCGCTCGAAGCGTCGAGGGGAAGCGTCACCGCCGTCCAGGGAACGGTAGCGGAGGCTGGGGTGGGCCGGGGAGCCGTGAAGAGCGGTCGGTCCTCGAGCGGCGCGGGCCGAAGTCCGCCCAGGTGTGCGCCGTCGGGACCCTCGACCTGCCACCCGTCGTGCAGCGGCCCGTGGCGATCGGTCCCACCGCCGTGCTCCACTTCGACCAGGTCGCCCTCCACCCGGACCGCCTGCACCCAGGGATCGGCTCCGTCCGCGACCGGCTCCAGCACCGAGACGAGTCGGACGTGGGTGCCGCGCGCCCGGAGGAGGAAGAACGGAGCCGGGGCACCTCGATCCGGCAGCCCCGGTCCCATCGCGCGGACGAGCTCGTCGGCCCCATGAAGATGCATCACCAGCCGGGCACCGGCGGACGGCGCGTCCTCCACGAGTCGACTCTCGATCCGAACGAGGTCTCCCTCCCCACCGACCCACCGCTCGGGCAGGGAGACGTGCTCCTCGTCGAGGACCGCCGACTGCCAATCGCCGTCCTCCGGCGTGGTCACGATGGCGGTACCGGCGACGTGCCACGGCAGCTCCAGCAGGTGCGGCCCGTCGGAGGCCCACTCGACCACGTCGAGGACGTAGCGCGAACCGGAGACGACCGTCCGCGTCGCCTGCCGGTAGCGGCCGCGGATCCAGCTCCAGCCCTCTCCCGCCTCGTAAGCCTCGCAGGAGGCGTCGCCCAACGGCTGGGAGATCCCATCGAGCCGCGGCGCGTTGTGCGCCAGTGTGGATCGGTACCAGAAGAGGTCCCGGGCCACGTAGGAGCCGGTGCCCGGATCCGGCAGCCAGTGCACGCCGTGGGCGTGCAGCGTGAGGTGCAGACGGTCGGGGTGCCCGTGACCTCCGCCCACTGGCCCGCACTCCAGGCTCACGTAGCGGGCGTCGTCCTCCGACCGCAGCACGGCGAGGCCCTGCGATTCGAACAGAGCGCTCTCGGGAGACCAGCCCTCTTCCGCCGGCAGCGGGTCCGGGTCCATCTCCAGCAGCATCCACCACGAGAGGTCCGCCCGGGTCCGCTCGCTCGGAGCCTCGACGCCGGCATCGTGCAGGTAGGAATCGAAGCCCCGAGCAGGGGGCGCAGGCCGACGGTAGACCCACGCAAGCCAACGGCCCAGCGCGGCCGCGACGTCGGACGCCGGATCGAGCCACGTCCGCCCGGCCTCCCACAGCTCGAGATACATCGGCTGCGCGAGCGAGACCCCGAATCGGGCGTCCTTCCTGGCCGGAAACGTCCCGTCGGGGAGGGCCGTGCGGGCCGGAGCGAGGAGGGCGAGCCCCAGACGCTCCGCCGGCTCCTCGGCGCCGAAGAGGTCCACGCCGGCGAGCCGGCCCCACCCCGCGCCGGTCAGGAGTCCCTGGAGCGCGAAGAGGTGGTAGTTCTCGCCCTCGTACCAGACCCCGTCGGGCCCGAACCCGCGGGCGAGGTGGGCCAGCAGGCCCGTCGGTCCCTGGATCGCGCCGTCGGCGAGCTGCTCGTCTTCGAACCAGACAGCGATCGCCAGGAGCGCCGCCGAGTGCCAGGTCTGTCGGTTGGAGAAGCCCTCGTCGAACTCGCCGATCAGGTTCGCCGCCTCGTCGGCGACCGAAGAGACGGCCGCCTCGATGTCCACCGGCAGCCGCCCCGCCTCGCGCAGGAGCACCGCGGCGGAAAGGAACCTGGTTACCCAGATGGACTCGAGGTACGTCGAGAAGAAGAGGCGGCTCGGCCCCAGCACGTTGTCGCGATTGGGAAAGGCGAGATAGCGCTCCCCGTACCACCCGAGGATCTCGCCGGCACGGCGTGCAGCAGCGTCGTCATCGGACAGCGCCGCGAGGCAGGCGAGGTGCGCGGCTCGCTCGGCGGCCCACAGGTGCTGGAATCGGGCCCAGTGCCGATGATGGCGCTCACCCTGGTGCTCCGCGCCGCATCGGGGGCAGCGGTGTCGCTCGGGGCTCCAGGGATCGAACGCCAGGCCGGCGCCGTCAGCCGGGCACACCCCGCCGTCCGCCGAGAGCAGCGCCTTGACCTCGGGCAGGGGCGGCATCCGTTCGATCACCGGGATAGCCCGGTCGCGCAAGCGGTCCTGCAGCGCCCGGAGATCGGGTGAGCGCTCGATGATCGCGCGTCTTGCGTCGAGGTCTTCCGCACTCACCATGTTCGCACGCCCTCTTGGCTCCAGGTCACAGGAAAGACGTCCGCTCCCGCCGCACGCGCGGCGGCGGCCACGGTCGCGGGATCGTCACGCGCGAGAAAGAACATTGCGCCGCCGGCGCCGGCACCGGCCGCCTTGCCGCCCAGCACACCCGCTGAAGCGACCGCGGCCTCGAGCCGTGTCATCTCGGCCGTGCGCATGCCCGGGTCGAGGGCGCATTGCTGCCGCCAATTCTCGCTCAACAGGGCGCCGACCCGCGCCAGGTCGGCCGAGCGCAGGGCCTCGGCCATCTCGCGCGCCGCGGCCGCGAGCGCGCGGAGGGCGGTGCTGACCTGCCGGTCGCCCTCCCGATACGCTCCCATGACCCGGGCGATGGTCTCGCCCGAGACCCGGGAGCGCCCAGTGTAGCAGAGCACGGTGCGCCTGGCCAGCACCTCAAGGAAGGCCGGGTCGAGCGCCAGGCGCTCGGCGCGCACGTCCGGATCCGAGAACTCCAGGCGCAGGAACCCTCCCAACGCAGCCGCCCATTGATCCTGCTTGCCTCCGGGCATGCCCGCCTCCACGGCCTCGAGGGTCCAGGCCCGCCGGGCGATCTCCTCCGGCTCGAGCGTCTCCCCCCTCGCCCGCGAGAGCACTGCCGCCACGGCCACGCCGACCGCACCGGAGCTGCCCAGCCCCGAGCCCGGCGGCGTGTCCGATCGCGTCCGGAGGGTCCAGCCCCCATCCCGTATCCCGAGGCGGCGCGCGCCCGCGAGGAGCAGGGCCACGCCTCCGCTCGCGGGTGGGAGCGGCGCCGCGAGCGGGAGCAGGACCTCCTCTCCCAGATCCTCAGAGACGAGGCGAACGTCGCTGCCGCCCAGCGTCAGCTCCGCGTGGGTGTGGAGCCCGATCGTCGCGTTCACCACCACGCCACCCTCTCGCTCGGAAAACGGCGGCACGTCGGTCCACCCTCCGGCAAAATCGAGCCGGACCGGGGCGGTGGCGTGGAGCGCCGGCTCGCTCACTCGGTCCACCAACGGGCGACGGTGGCGAGCTCCCCCCGCACGTCGAACTCGACACCCCTCACCCGGCGGGAGACGCCTTGCACGCCGCGCGCATGGTAGAGAAACACGACCGGCAGCGACTCCGCGAAGGCCACCTGGGCCGCTCGGGGATCCCTCGGCACCGCGATGCCGGCGAGCTCGGCCAGCGGCCCGAGATGCCCCAGCCCGGGATCGCCAGGGGCACCCAGCAGCGCGGCCTCGAATTCGGGAGCGCTCCCGTACACCCGGTCGAGATAGGCCGAGAGCTCGAGGAGCCGGAGGGACACCTGGAAGCCCGCCCGAGCCAGCTGGGCCTGGACCATCTGTTCGAGCGCCGCCTCGCCGCTCCCGACCGAGAGGAGCTCGAACCGGACCACGCGACCGCCGAGCAGCGCGCGGGCCGCCGCAGGGTCATGGGGAATCGGCGCGGGCGCGACGTACCCCGGCGCGTCCGGCGGCACCGGCCCCTCGGCCGGGACCCCGAAGCCGTAGACGAATCCATCTACGATTTCCCGGCGATCGAGAGCCATGGCCATCGCGCGCCGGACGACCGGATCGTCGAACGGCGGGCGCCGGGTGTTGAGCACGATGCCATAGGTGAACAGGAGCGGATAGCTTCGGACCTCGAGCGCCGGATTGCGTTGCACGAAGGCGGAGTGCGCCGGCTGGATTCCGGCGAAATCGAGCTCGCCCGAGGTGAGGGCCGCGAGCTTGGTCATCGGCTCGTCCACCACGACCACAATCAGCCGCTCCAGCAGGGGCGGGCCTCCCAACGCCACGGGGAACCCGGGGTTGGCCTCGAACACCCAGCGGCGGTTCGGCTCGTGCGCGACGAACCGGAACGGCCCGTTCCCGACCGGCCGCCGGTTCCACGCGGCGCCGCGCATGCCCTCGGCCGGAACCGAGTCCAGCAGGTGCGCCGGGAGGATGGCGAGATCGGTGAGCACGTCGGGAAAGCGGGCCTGGGATCGGACGAACCGGAGATGCACGGTGGTATCGTCGGGTGCCTCGAGCGCCGCGATCTCCGCCAGCTCGCCCTGCCGAGGGTAGCCCGTCGCGGGATCGCGGGCGGTCGCGAGCGTCCACACGACGTCCCGAGCCGTGGTGGGCGTGCCGTCATGCCACGCCACCCGGTGTAGCGCGAAAGTCAGGGATCGCCGATCGTCGGACCAGGTCCAGCTCCGTGAGAGGTAGGGCTGCGGAACCAGCGCCGCGTCGTTGCGCGCCAACGTGGTGAGGAGCACATAGCGCTGCACCTGGCGGGCGAGCGGATGCACCGTCAACAGGGGGTTGATGCTCTGGAGGTCGGCGCCGGAGGCGAAGAGGACCGTCCCCCCCCGTCGGGCGCCGGAGGCGGGAGCGCACCCCGCGAGCACGGCGAGGAGCAAGAGCGGGAGTCGAGGGCAAACGTGGGTCATCGGCGGCGAATTGCCTTCTATATATACCCGGCACACCCCGGAGCACCACGCGCCGCGGCTGGCGCGGGAGCCCGACGGCACGGAGATTCCCTCATGCTCCTCGCCGCGCTCCGGCGCGCCGCGACCGCCATCGCCGTAGTGGCCGGGGTCGTGACGCTCACCTTCTTCCTGCTCCGGCTGGCCCCGGGGGATCCCGTGCGCGCCCTCGTCGGCCCGGCGGCGACGCCCGTCCAGATCGAGGCGCAGCGGCGGGCCCTCGGCCTCGACCGACCGCTGCCCGCACAGTACGTCCGCTGGGTGGGGGCCTTCGCCACGGGCGACTGGGGACGGAGCATCGCGACCGGCCGACCCGTGGCGACGATGATCGGAGAGGCGTGGCCCGCCACCCTGCTCCTGATCGGGCTCTCGCTGGTGCTGAGCTACGCCGCCGGGATCCTGATCGGCGCCTACCAG
>JBFIUJ010000041.1:0-12453 GCA_041607595.1 Gemmatimonadales bacterium
CACCGTCAGGCGGCGCGGCTCGATCACGAAGGTCCAGACCAGGCCGCCCACCAGGGCGAGCAGCAGGAGCAGCTGCAGGCCGAGCGACTCCGCCGTCGGGTAGACGCCGAGCGCTGGCCACCGGGGCCCCCAGGCGAGGAGCGTGGTGGGCAACAGGCCCCCCTCCTGCAGCTCGGCGACCCCCTGGCCGGCGAACACGAACGCCATGTAGTAGAGGAACGCGCTGGTGAATCCGAAGAACGGCTTGAGCGGCAGCCGGACGCCGAACCGGTTGATCGCCACGTAGGCGAGGCAGAGGACCACCGCTCCCGCGAGCATGCCGCCCACGATCGGCTGCGCGACCGCCCCCGGGGTCCCGGTGAGAAACAGGGCCTTGTAGAAGAGCACCGTCTCGAAGCCCTCGCGATAGACCGCGAGAAACGCCACCGACGCCAGCGCCAATCCCGACCCGCCCGCCAGCGCCCCCTCCACCTTCCCCCGCACGAACCGATTCCACTTGGCCACCTCCATCTTGGAGAGGAGCCAGTAGCTGACGTAGAACAGCACGGCCGTCGCCGCGAGCATCGTGATCCCTTCGAGCGCCTCCCGTCCCGCCGGCGTCACCCGGAAGACGGTCTCCAGCAGGATGGCCGTGAGCAGGCTCGCCCCGAGGGCGGCCCCCACCCCGATGTGCAGGTCGCGTCGGCGATTCCCGCGTCCCGTCTTGACCAGCACCGCCATCAGCGCGCCGAGGATCAGGATGGCCTCCAGGCCCTCCCGTACCAGCAGGATGAACGACTGGGTGAAGAGCTGCGTCCCGGAGGGACGCTCTCCGAGCAGCCGCTCGGCGCGCTCCAGATCCACCGCCAGCTCGCCCCGGATCCGCCGCAGCTCCGCTGCCGTCGCCCCTCCGGCCGCGCGGCCCCGCACGGTCGCGAACGCGGCCTCCAGGCGTGTCGCGAGGGCCGGCTGGCTCGCGCGCACGGAGCGCTCGATGGTCTCGAACGCCATGTACGCGTCGAAGGCGAGGGCGGACGCCTCCTCCCCCCGCCCGGCTGCCGCCAGGAGGAGTGCCGAGTCCAACCGGGCCCGCACCGTATCGAAGACGTGAGCCGCGGCGGCCGGCCCGGAAGGCCCGGACGCCTGGAAGCTGCGCACCGCCGCCACCCGGGCGGCCCCCGCTCCGGCCGGCTCCGCTCCCAGCGCGGAGGCGATCTCGGCGTCCGACATCCGGGCCGTGGTGGCGAACGCCCTGAGCGCCGGAGGCACCGTCGCGGCCTGGCCCGGAGCCGGGAGCCGAAGGACCGAGGCGTAGACCGCCGCGGCCCAGCGATCGTCCGGCGAAAGCTGTGTCTCGTACGCCGGCATGGCCGTTCCGGCGACGCCCAGCGTGATCCGGCGGTAGAAGTCGAGCGGGGAGCGGCCGGCGAGGGCCGCGGCGTCGGTCAGGTTCGCCGCGGGCGGGTCCAGCGCGGCCGCCTGCGGGCCGTCGCCCCGCCCCGTCGTTCCGTGGCAGCTCGCGCACTTCGCCTGGTAGAGATCGGCGCCGCGGGCGAGCGAGGGGGCGAGCGTCGGAACCTCGTCCAGCTCGACTCCCAGCCGCCGCACCAGCTCCTCGGTCACCCCGCGGACGGCGGCCTGGACCGAATCGGGCGGCGCGGTGGCGGCCACGAGCTCGGCCGCGCGATCGAGCCCGGCCGCCACGACCCGCCCGACCTCGGGCGGCAGCCGCCCGGCGGACCGCTTGGCCTCGGCCAGGAAGAGCCGCGCCTCCTCGACCTCGGCCTGGTGCACCACCCGCCCCTCCGCCACACCGTCCCGGTACTCCTGCGCCGCGAGCTGGGCGGTCGCCGCGATCCGGCGCGCGATGGAGCCGAACTCCACCGGCGCTTGGGCGGGCGGCGCGATCGCGAGCGAGAGTCCGAGCAGGAGCGTCCAACTGAGAAACATTTTCACCTAGTTTCGTGAGCGACGCCGCAAAGTAGAGCCTTCCGGTCGCAATTGAAAGTCGCCTAGGTCCCCTCGAGCACCGCCACCGCCGCCGCCACCAGGTCGGTGTGGGTCAGGGACAAGTGGATCGTGAGCCCGCGGGCCAGGGCCAGCTCCCGGGCCTTGCCGTGGAGCACCACTCCAGGCCGCCCGTCGGTGCTTCGGGACACGGCGATGTCCTGCCAGCCGACGGCCCGCGCTCCGGGAATGGACTGGAGGGCCTTGTACACCGCCTCCTTCGCGGCGACCCGGGCCGCGAGGTGCAGCGCCGGGCGCCGGCGTGACCGGACGTAGTCCCGCTCATCCGGGAGCAAGAACTTCGCCAGGGCGTCTTCGCCATAGCGGTCCAGGAGCCGCTCCATCCGAGCGATCTCCACCAGGTCCAGTCCGGTCCCGATCACGCTCACCAGCGACTCCACACGGCCTGCGCGATCGGCTCGAGCCAGGGGGGCACGATCAGGTACCCGCCGAGCACGAGACCCAGGTAGATCGCGCCGCCGAGGACGGACGCGGAGAGGAGCCAGAGGGGCCAACGCGGCCGGCGCCACGCCCGCACCGCCACGACGTCCCGCTCCCACTCCTCGAGCTCTCGGCGCGCGGCATCCTCGAGCGCGAGCCAGGCCGACTCGAGCTTCCGGGCGACGGTCACCACACCGGCCACCCACTCGGGCCCCGGGACGCGGGACAGTCGGTCCACCGCTTCGAAGAGCGGGGCGGCGCCTCCGCTCAGCCTCCCGGCGATGGCCTTGGCTTCCACCGAATCCACCAGCACCTTCGACAGGCGCCTGGCGGGAAGGCGAGCGACCGAGGCCGCCTCGCGGAGCCGCGTGTCGATCTCCAGGATGACGGCCCGGGCGGCGCCTTCCGCGGCGCCTTCCCAGTAGCGGAGCCAGCGCTCCCGATCCAGGAAGGCGAGCGCCCCCCCGGGATCATGCAGGGCGACGGCCTCGCGGGCGCGGGCCGCCGCCCGGAAGATCTCGGTCACTAGGGAGAGGCGGATCGCGCGGAGGGGCGCGACCAGCGCGGAAGGGAGCTCCCGCCCCGATTCGTCCGGCTCGGCCAGCTTCCCCAGGCTCGGACCGAGCTCGGGAAGCACCGGCGCTGGATGGGCCGCCGGCGGGCGGGTCAGGACGCCTCCCAGGAGGGAGGCTCCCCGGCAAGCTCCGCCAGGGCGAGCGCCGCGGTGCGGCCGGTCCGGGCCTCGTACCGGACGACGAAGTCCGCGAGGGCGTCCGGGAGATAATCCGATCGGGGGATCCCGGTCGCGAGCACCCCGGCCTCGATGCCGGAGGGGCTTCCTTCCACTTCCACCAGGACGTCCATCCGGGGATACCACTCCAGCCGCACGACGACATCCGCCAGCCGGTAGAGCTCGACGAACCGGTCGATCGCCTGGACGGCGTGGAAGCCGAGCGCGCGCAGCAGCGGGTCTGCCGGCGCCTCCATGCCGATCTCCAGCTCTTCCCGGATCTTGTATCCCCCCACGGCGGGCTCGGTCGGCCCCTTCCAGGTGACCAGGTGGCGCAGCTCGCCCGGGGCCCGGTAGGTCCGCGTGCGCAGCACTTCCCCCCGCGCGCTGAGCTCCCCTGATCGGTCGTAACGGCGGTCTTCCAGCATCCCGCGGAAGCCCGGCCGAGCCTGGGCGTCCTGCAGGCGGCGGCGCACCGACGCCGGATCCGCCACGACCGCCTTCACCTCGTGCTCCCGGATCGGCGGCGGATCCTCCTGGGCCGGCCTAGTCGAGGATCGCACGAAGGACGTCCGCGGTGGAGGAGAGATCGGGGAAGGCCGCGTGCGGCGCGAAGCCCTGCAGCTGCGCGAGGTCGTAGGACCCGGTGGCCACGGCGATGGCCCGGGCGCCGATCCCCGCGCCGCAGGTGATGTCCGCCGGCGTGTCGCCGAGGATCACCACCTCCGGTCCCGTCGGGCGGCGCCCGAAGAGCGGCTCGGCCCGCTCCGCCGCGATCTGGGGCAGCGCCCTGCGGTCGGCTGCGTCGGAGCCGAACGCGCCGACGGCGAACCGTTCCGGATCGAGGCGCGCCGACTGGAGCTTCAGCCGGGCGCCGGCCGCCACGTTGCCGGTCAGCAGTCCCAGCACCACGTCGGACTCCCGCTCGAGTCGCGCGAGGAGCGCGGCCACTCCGGGCAGGACCTGGGTGCGGGTGCGCCCGGCGGCCAGCTCCCGCTCCAGGATCGCGACGTACACGGCGCAGACCTCCGCGATCCGCTCGGCGTTCTCCGGATCCGCGTGTCCCGCCGCCGCCAGCAGCTCGGAGACGATCTGCGGGTCCGTCTTCCCGTCGAAGCGGACCCGGTCATAGGCGCTCGCATCGGTCACGAGCTCGGCCAGCGCCGCCGCGATGGCGCGGCGGCCGGCCCCAGCCGTCAGCAGGAGGGTCCCGTCGATATCGAAGAGCACCAGGCGCCTCATGCGGGATCCTCCGGGATCCGGCGCACCGCCACCAGGCGATCCGCCAACGCCGCGGCCCGGGCGCCCGGGAGCCAGGACTCGCGCACCAGGCCGCCACACGCCACCGTCGAGTGCACGATCGTGTCGTCCGCCGCGAGGATCGCCACGTGGCTGATCCGCGCATCGGACTCGGTGAAGAACACGAGATCGCCCGGCCGGGCCTCCGAGCGGGGGACCGGGGAACCCGTCTCCGCCTGCTGGGCGGCGTCTCGGGGCAGGGCTATGCCTCGGGCCGCGAAGGTGGTCTGCACCAGGCCGGAGCAATCCACCCCGCAGGGGGTGACGCCCCCCCATTCGTAGGGTGCGCCGGCGAACCGCTCGAAGGCCCAGTCGGCCGGGCTCCGCTCCCGGGCCCTCTGCCGGGCCGCCTCGGCTTCGATCACGGCGCCCCAACGCACCTCGCCGGCCCGTCCGTCCGGAAGGCCCACCCGATCGCCGTCCAGGAGGAGCCGGGCCCGGAGCGGCGCCACGACCGGCACGCCGTCCACCTCCACCCGGGCCCCCTCGCTCCACCCCCCCGCCTGCTCGGCCCAGCCGCGCACGCCGGCGACTTCGCGCTCCAGTAGGTAGCCGCGGTGCGCCCATCCCTCGTACCCGTCGTGGGTCACCCGCACGTGACGCCATTCGCCCGACGACTCGAGCACGGTCCCCGTCTCACCGAGGACCAGCTGGCTGACTTGCTCTGCGCGGAGAGACGGCGCGGCGTGGAGCGGGACGACCGCGGCGGAGGCGATGACGGCGGGCAACGGCGGGGGCGCTCCGGATCGAAGGGAGGGGGCGGGCCGGGGGCGGAGGCTGGGGGAGCGTCAGGACGGCGAGGCGCCCGCCTTCTCCTGGCATGCCTTGCAGCGCTCCACCCCTCGAAAATAGCAGATGATGCAGATGAACGTGCCACACTCGACGCAGGGGTAGCCCTCGGAGGCGCGCTCCTCGTTGCCGCAGGCCCGGCACCGCATGCCGTCGTGTTCGCGGGGGGTCTCGGTCATGGGGTCTTCTCAGGCACTGATGGCGTATCGCTTGATCTTGTTGATGAGGGTCGCGCGGGAGATTCCGAGCTCGAGCGCGGCGCGGGTGCGGTTGCCGGAGTGGTGCCTCAGGGTGCGCTCGATGTGCTGCCGCTCCAGCTCCTCCAGGCTCAGGGGCGTATGCCGCCGGTCGCCCAGCCCGACCCGCGCGCGGAACTCGCTGGGCAGGTGCTCCACGCCGATCGCCGGCTGTCCCACGCCCAGGATCATGGCGCGCTCGAGCACGTTCCGCATCTCGCGCACGTTCCCCGGCCAGGCGTACGCCAGGAAGCGCTCCAGCGCGTCGCTGGAGAGGGTCTTGGGGCTGCCCGGCAGCTCGGCCTTGAGGTCGGCGAGGAGCCGGGTGATCAGCGCCACCCGGTCTTCCCGCGACCGGTCGCGTACCGAGGGCAGCCGGAGCGGCATGACGCTGAGCCGGTAGAAGAGGTCCTCCCGGAAGCGGCCCGCCTGGACTTCCTGCTGGACGTCCTTGTTGGTGGCGGCGATCAGCCGAACGTCCACCGTGATTTCCCGCGTGCCGCCCAAGCGGCGGAAGGTCTTGGTCTCCAGCACCTTGAGCAGCTTGGGCTGGAGCTCCTGCGCGAGGTCCCCGATCTCGTCGAGGAAGATGGTGCCCTGATCGGCGATCTCGAAGAGGCCCTGCTTGCGGTCCTTCGCGTCGGTGAACGCCCCCTTCTCGTGGCCGAACATCTCGGAATCGAGGAAGGTCGCGCTGAGCCCACCGCAGTTCACCTCGACGAAGGGCGCCTTGGCACGGGGGCTCAGGTTGTGGATCATCCGGGCGACCCACCCCTTGCCGGTCCCGCTCTCGCCCTCGAGCAGCACCGTGGTCCGCTCGCTCTGGGCCAGCAGGCTCACCTGATGGGCGATTTCCTTCATGGAGGAGGAGACCCCGAGGGAGTCCACCCCCTGCCCCGGGGCCGTCTGGGAGAGAAGCGCCGCGTTGACCCGCCGCAGGCGCGCCTTGTCGGCCACCCGCGCGGTGGCGGCTGCCAGGTGGTCGAGGTCCACCGGCTTGGTGAGGAAGTTCTCGGCCCCGAGCTGCATCGCCTTGACGGCCGTCTCCACGTCGCTGTGGCCCGTCAGCAGGACCACCGAGGCGTCGCGCTCGCGGAGGTTCGTCAGGACCTCGAGGCCGTCCATGCCGGGAAGGCGGAGATCCAGGATCACCACCTCTGGGCGCAGCCGGTCATAGGTCGCGAGGCCCGCTTCGCCGCTCAGCTCCCGGGTCACCTCGTAGCCGAGCCGCTCGAAGTAGGTCCCGATCGAGCGCAGGACGTCGGGGTCGTCGTCGATCAGGAGGACGGACGCTACCATGGCACTACCTCGACCAGCGGCCCGATCGCCGCGGAAGCTCGAACCAAAATCGTGCGCCTCCTTCGGGACGGTTCTGGGCGCCGATGTCTCCGCCGTGGGCCCGGATGATGCCGTGGGAGATCGAGAGCCCGAGGCCGGTGCCCTCCCCGGCCCCCTTGGTGGTGAAGAACGGTTCGAAGATACGCCCGATCGTCTCGGGGGGAATGCCCGGCCCGGAATCCGCCACCTCGCACCCCACCGCGTCCTCCGTCAGGTAGGTCCGGACCCGCCCGCGGCGCATCGGGACCGACCGCATCGCATGCTCGGCGTTCGCGAGCAGGTTGTCCACCACCTGGCGCACCTGGTCGGGGTCGGCGCTCACCACCGGAAGGGCCTTGGGGATCTCCATCTCCCAGGCTACCGCTCCGGAGCCGGGACGGGCCACCGCTTCCCGCACGATGGCGTTGAGGTCGGTGTCCGCGCGAGCCAGGGGACGCTGGCGGGCGAAGGTGAGTAGGTCGCTGACGATCCGTGCCGCGCGGGTCGCCTCGGCCCGGATGGAGTCGAGGACACGATGGGTCCCCTCGTCCACGGGCTCCTCCAGCGCGAGCGTCTGGGCCAGCGCCATGATCCCGGCGAGCGGGTTGTTGAGCTCGTGGGCCACGCCGGAGACGAGCACGCCCAACGCCCCCATCTTCTCGGAGTGGCTCAGGCGCTCTTGGAGCGCGTGCGCGTCGGTGACGTCCCGAGCGATGGCCAGCGTCGCGCGGCCCTCCCCCCTCGCCTGGAAGGGCACCGCCACGGCCGCCGCCTCCCGCACCGAGCCGTCCTCCCGCCGCACGTGGAAGAGGAACTCCCGCGCTTCGCCCTGGACGCTGGTGCGGAAGTGCTCCGCCACGTACTCCCGCTCGGCCGGCATGAGGTAGTGCGCGATTCGCCCCTCGGTGGGGCACCGATCGAGACCCATCAAGTCGAGCGCCGCGCGGTTGGCGGAGAGGAAGCGACCCTGGTCGTCCACCGTGAGGATGGCCAGCGGGACCGCCGCGAAGAGCGCCCGGAAGCGGGCCTCCGAGCGCTCCAGCTCCGCGGCGGCCTCCCGCTCCGCCGTGACGTCCCGAAGCACCGCCACCTGCCCGCGGGGCTCCCCCGACGTGCTCAGCACCGCGCTGGATACGGCCACCCGTCGGGAGGAGCCGTCCGGCCGCACGAGGGTAGACTCGAAGCGCCAGGCGCTCCCGCGTCGCTCCGAGGCGTCAGAGGTCGCGGGGAGGAGATCCCCGAGCGCCAGGCCCACGAGGTCCGTCTCGCCGCGGCCGAAGAGCTCCGCGGCCGCGGGGTTGGCCAGGACCACGTGCTCGTCCCGGTCGGTCAGGACGATCGCATCGTGGGCGGTTTGGACGACCCGGCGGAACCGGTCCTCCAGTCGCACCACCGCGGTGACGTCGTCCAGGGCCACGACCAGCCCGCCGTCGGGGAGCGGCGTCGCGGAGAGCACCAGCAGCCGGCCGTCCCGTGCGTCCAGCATCGCGCTGTCGGTGGCGCCGGACTCGAGCGCCCCCACCAACGGGTCGCCGCCGCCGGCCGGCCATCGCGGGAACATGGCCCGGAGGTCCAGCCCACGCGTCGCCGTGACGGCCACCTCGGCCAGGTCCGCCACGAACCGGTTGGCCCGCAGGATCCGGCCCTCCGGGTCTACTACGGCGAGCCCGCTCGCGGCGGCGTCGAACGCGGTCTGCCACTCGCGGGTGATCCGGCTGACCTGCTCCAACAGGCGGCTCTTCCCGATGGCCAGCGCCGCCTGGTCCGCGAACGCGAGCGCCAGCCGCTGCTCGTCCCGGGTGTAGTCGCGGTGCCGATCGTGGAAGAAGGCCAGCGCCCCGATCATCTCCCCGGCGAAGATCAACGGCAGCACCGCGGCGGCGGTGAGGGTCTCGGGCCGGCCGGTCGGCCTGAGACCGGCCTCGCCCGGGTCCCACCGGGGGAACACCGGATCCGGCAGGCCGCCCGCGGCGCGGAGCCGCCGCGGAAGGTCCCGGGCCACCGCGGTCTGCTGGGGCTCGGTCAGGCCGATCGCGGCCATGCACTGCGCACGGCCGGTCGTGCGATCGACCAGGAAGACGCCGGCCCGCTGGGCATGGAAGACCCGCAGCCCCTCCTCGGCCAGGAACTCCATCGTGTGGGTCGCGCTCTCGACGCCGGTGAGGGCATGGGCGACGCGGCCGAGGGCCTCCATCTGCTCCAGCCGGGTCAGCAGCTCGCCCCGGAGGTGGAGGCCGTTCACCGCCGCGGCCAGCTGGTCGCCCACCGCCTGCAGCAGCTCCACCCTCCCACGCGCATGGCTCACCCACTCCGGGCCCGACCCCGTCACCAGCAGGCCGCCGACCACGACCGACCCGAAGCGCGTGGCCACCGCGACGCCCGGCCGAGGCCCACCCGGCGAGCGCGCCTCGCCCGCCGCCTCGGGCTCGGCGGCCAGGCTCGAGCTCACCCGCGCCTCTCCCCGCCGGGCCACGGCGGAGAGCAGGGCGTCCTCCGGCAGGACGTCGCCCGGACGGTGCCACTGGGTCTCCTGCCCCAGGACGCCCAGGACCACCAGGCGCCCCGCCGCGTCCGCACTCCGCCCGGCCAGCAGCGCCCCGGCGCCACCCAGGAGCTCGACCCCGGCCGACAGCCCGCGGTCCACGACCGCGTCCAACCGGCCCATGCCCGCGAGATCCTGGGCCAGGTCCCGCAGGATTCGGCTGCCGGCGAGGGCCGTCCGATTCGCATCCTCGACCTCGTGCCCCGCCCGGGCCACCTGGCTCGCCTCGAGCGCGATGGCCACGTGGGTCGCCAGCGCCTTGACCGCGTCCACCGCGGCGGGCGGGTAGGCCCCTGAGCGGTAGGACTGGACCGAGAACACCCCCAGGAGGCGGTCTCCCAGGAGCAGCGGGATGTGGAGCGCGGAGGCGCATCGCTCGTCCGAGCCGAAGGTCTCCCCCGAGGTCTGGATCGGGTCCGCCTGGTCCAGCACGAGGTAGGCACGGCGGTGCCGGACCACCCAGCTGGTCGGTCCGCGGCCCAGCGGGCGAACCACCCCGGCGACGTTCCGACCGCGGTCGTGCTGGATGACGAAGTGCAGCTCCTCGCGCCCGGGTTCATAGAGGGCCAGGTAGAAGGCATCCACCTCGACCAGCCTCGCCGCCTGCGCGAGGACCTCCTCGGCGAGCGCCGCGGGGTCGAGCAGGCGTCCCGAGGCCTCGGCCAGGGCTGCGAGCACCTCGATCGGCAGCTGGGGCGGCGCGGTGCGAGTCGCCATCACCGATCGCTCGGCGTCACGACCCGTACCGCCCCCGGCACCACCGTGGCCGTGAACGGCGTTTGGCCGCCGGGCTCGCCGTCCAACTGGACCGGCTGGGGCGGGTGAGTCTCCACCCGGATCTCCCGCCCCCGCGAATAGCCCACGAACGAGCCCTCGCGCGGCCCGGTCTCCCGGAGGAGATCCCAGACGGCACGCACACTCTCCGTGATGCTGTCCGCCCGCATGACGACGACGTCGAGCAAGCCGTCCTCCGGTGAGATGCCGTGGCCGAAGCGCACGTAGGGAGGAATCACCTCGGCGCAGTTCGCCACCAGCACCATGGCGGCGTGGGCCTCGTACTCCTTGCCGTCCACGGTGATCAGGTGGGCTGTGCTGCGGATCTCACGGATCAGGCGTAGGGTCGTCGCCACGTAGGCCACCATGCCCCAGCGGTGCTTCTGCTCGGAGGGCGTCTCCGCCATCACCCTCGCGTCGATGCCGGCGCCGCAGGCCACCGCGAAGTAGTGGTCGCCATCGGCCCGCTCCATGCGCCCGAGATCGAGCCGTCGGGCCCGCCCCCGCACCAGCACCTCCGCCGCCTTGGCCGGGGCCGCCGGGATCCGGAGGTTTCCGGCCAGGAGGTTGCCCGTGCCACCCGGGATCAGGGCCAAGGCCACGTCCGTCCCCACGAGGGCCGAGGCCGCCTGCATCGTCGTGCCGTCCCCCCCGAAGACCGCGACCACGTCCATGCCGTCCCGCACACCCTCCGCGGCGAGCCGTCGCGCGTCACCCGGTCCGCCGGTGGCCACCGCCTCGACCTGCCACCCGGCCCCCCGGAGCACACGCACGACCGCGTTGACCGCCAGCGGCTGGGTGCGGGCGGCCGCGGGATTCGTGATCACCAGGGCCCGTGCCACGCTAGTACTCTCGCTCCCACAGGAGGTCGAGGCCGACCTGGTAGCCCCGGGCTCCGCCCAGGGTCTCGGTCTGCTGGGACGTGAGGCAGAACTGGATCGGCTCGACGCTGGTCTGCAGGCGCACGTCCCGGCTGAAGCGATACTCGAAGCTGGCCCCCGGATTCTGGTAGCGGAACTGCCCGGCGCTGGTGCAGAACCCCGTGTTGAGGGTCACGAACCACCGGGTCCCGATCTGCCACCCCGCCGCCAGCTGGGTCAGCCCGCCCCCGCTGCCGAAGCTCTGGGAGGCGACGCCCGGCCGGATCTCGATGTAATCCACCGGGAGGCCGAGATCGGTGATCAGCGCCCGCTCCAGCTCGCTCGAGAAGGCGGTGGAGAAATAGGAGAGGGTCGCATCCACCACGCCCCGCTCGCTGAACCCGCCCTCCGATCGGCTGCTGGCCAGCGCGGCCGAGGACTTCCCAAACATGAGATACGACACGAGGTCGGCTTCCGGAATGGGGGGCCCAGTGGACCGGCTCTCCAGCGTGAGCCGCGGGGCCAGCAGGGTGCCGGTGATCTTCGCCACGACCGGGATCTCCTCCCCGCCGTCCACGGGTCGGACGTTGTGCTCGGCCTGCAGATCGAGCTCGGCGTTCAGGTCCGGCGTGCCGAAATAGGTGACCTCGCCGCGGCGGACCGTGAAGTCGCGCGTGATGAACCCGATCTTCAGGGCGTAGGTGCCGCGCTGGGCCGTGAGCGTCCCGTCCAGCCGGTACTCCCGCCGCACCTTGTTCACCCGCACCGAGCCGGTGAGCTGGATGTTCGCCTCGCCGGAGCGGAGCCAGAATTCGTCCCCCATGACCAGCGTGAGATCCTGCACCCGCAGGGAGTCGAGGATCCGGCTCTGGATGCCCTCGCCCAGGTTGCGTCGCCGGAGGATCTCGAGGTCGATGAGGTCCGCGTTCGCGGGATCTTCGAGATCGATGATCTGCTTGTTGATCAGGTCGGCGAAGAAGAGGAGGCCGGAGTTCACCCGCACCGGTCCGCCCGAGAGCGTGGGACTCAGGAGCGGCCCGGTCAGGCGCATGGGACCGGACGCCTGGAGGCTCAGGAAGTTGCGGGCCTCGATCGCTTGGAAGTCGCTCGCCACGACCCGCAGGTTGAGCTCGGGACGCGTGAGCCGCTCGAGCCGAGCGCTCCCGCTCAGATCGAGGGTGCCGCCCCGGCTGGTCACCCGGAGCCGATCCAGCACCACGCTGTCGCCGGCCAGGGTGGCCAACCCGGTGATCGACCCGAACCGGACGCCCAGGCTGGGCGCCGAGGCGGAGCCGCGCACCACCTCCACCGATCCGGCCAGCTCGGGATTGCCCCACGCGCCCCGCACGCTGACGTCCGCCACCAGGCGCCCGCCGACCCGCCGCAGATTCGGGGTGAAGGCCTCGAGGATGCCCAGGTCCGCGCTGTCCGCCACCGCGCGCACGAGGAGCGGGCCGTCCACTTGGCGCCGGCCGGCGG
>JBFIUJ010000042.1:0-12368 GCA_041607595.1 Gemmatimonadales bacterium
CCCGGCGGTCACGATGTGGGCGGACAGGTCGAAGCAGACTCGCCCCTCCGGAGTCACATAGGCCCTGAGGTCCTCCTCGGCCTCCTGCAGGATGCGAGAGATCCGGTCCTCGCTCAGCACGACCCCCACGACCGGCATCCACGCCCTGATGTCCGCTTCGACCATCGACCGGATGGAGGGGAAGTTGGCCTTCCCCCGGACCGTCGCGACCGAGACCGCGGGGGCGCCGGCGTCGGTGAACAGCGCGGCGAGGGCGTCCCGATCCCCCAGGGCGAATGGCGCGCGCAGCGCGTCGGCCGCGGCTCGGCCGCCGATCCGCTCGAGCAGCTCCACCTCCGCCGCGTAGGCCGGCGCGCTCTCCAGCGAATCGAGCACCGCCACGGCCAGGCGGCCTCCCGGAGCCAAGACCCGGAGCATCTCGCGGACGGCCCGGGGTCGATCGGTGAAGAACATGAGGCCGAACTGGCTCACCACGGCGTCGAAAGACCCTTCGGGGTACGGCAAGGACTCCGCCACGCCCCGCCGCCATTGCACCCCGGGCATGAGCCGCTCCGCGACGGCGAGCATGCCGGGCTGCGGATCGAGGCCCGCGACCGACCCGGCGGCGCCGACATACGCGGCCGCCTCCCGGGCGAGCACGCCGGTGCCGCAGGCCACGTCCAAGACCCGGTGCCCGGGCTGGACCCGGGCGGCGGCGAGCACCCGGGGCGCCCACTCCTGGAAGAGCGCCGGGACGAAGAACTCCTGGTACGCCATCGCGGCGTCGATCTGGGACTTCGGAACGGACTCGGCCATGTCCACTCTCCTGAGGAATCCATCGCCCAGGCCGCCAGCGCCTTCTCTGCTAGGATTCGTCCCGCTCGGCCAGCACCTTCTCATAGCCGACGCGCCCGGAGCCCGAGGGGACCGAGCGGAGCAGGGCGAGCACCTCGTCCGGCGACAGCTCGGTCGCGGGCGTGGGCCAGAGCTCGCCCGGGACGAACCCGATCCGCTCGTACTCCTGCTTGAGTGCCTCCCGCTGCTCCGATGTCCAACCCATCCGGACCTCCCCTCGAAGGATTCTCGTTGCCCGCGGCGGCCGGCCGGCCGCCTCGGCTCCGTCAGACGCCGAACTGCCGAAGATGATGGTCGAGATGCCGGTAGGACAGCACCCCCCAGTCCCGCCCGGTGAGGCGCCCGAACACCGGATTCAGGGGCGCCAGCTCGCCCGCCGGCCTCGACGCGAAGCGGTCGATCAGGTCCAGGAGTGCCGCCCGGTCGGCATCCCACGTCGTCGCTCCCGTCGTGAAGGCCTCGGCGGGCGCCTTCGCCCGACCTCTGGGCCAGGGGAGCACGTGAATCACCAGGTACCGGGCGAGTGCGAAGCGCAGGGGCCCCCGGGCGCGGACCACCGGCACATCTCCCAGGGCCATGCGAAGCTGGTCCGCCAGGTGGGGCAGGAGGGCGGACCGCTCCATCCGCCCCCAGCGGCGCTCGCTGGCGGGGCCGAGGCGGTCGATGCGGGCGATGATCGCCCGGCGGTCGCTGTCATCGTGGAGGGTTGGCATGTCGGTCGGTCTCGAAGATCGGCAGTGGTTCTTCCGACTCGAATATCGGCAGTAGCTCTGGTGATCATACACTCAAGCGCATGATAGCGCGTCGAGGACGGCATCCCGATGTGCTCAGCGGGAGGAGCCTCCTCCCGCAGCGTCATGCCGCTTGATCAGCGTCTTCGGCGCGTTCTGCCGCCAGGTGTGCTCGAGAACCTCCCCGAGCACCTGCGGCGAGACCTTCGAGAGATGCACCAGCACCGTCGGGTAGCCCCGGTAGTGATCGGTCACGAAGAACACGTCCGGGTCGGCCTGCAGCCGGAAGTCGCGCTCGTCGAAGCCGCACTTGACCGCCAGCGATTCGCCGTCCTCGCGCAGCCTCGCCAGGAACTTGCCCCGCACGCGGAGGGCCGGCGTCCCGTAGGACGTGCCCTCTTCCACCCCGGGAAGGGCCAGGGCGATCCGCCGTACCGCGTCCCACGTCATGGGACTCGCCCCCTTCGACACGATGCCCCTCCTCGGAGGCCGGCCGGCGCCTCGGCCACGCACGCCGCCATGCACCTCACTGGGCCCCCTCCGGTGGTCCCGTCGGCGGCGAGCCGCCGAGGGCGGTCGGGTGCGTCGGCTGATACAGGCCGAGGGTGCCGCCGCTCGGGAGAGGAATGGCGGTCCGCACCCCCCAGGACTCGTGCGTCAGCGCGGCACAGCGGACCCCGCCGACGGCGAGGCGACCGACCAGATCCTCGATGTCGTCGCACATCAGGTAGAGCTCCGCGCCCGCGACGGGTCCGCCCGCGCCGTCGGCCGGGTGGACGGCCAGCTCGGACAGGGGCAGCGTGAAGATGAGCCAGCCCCCGCCGACGTCGACGCCGCTGAAGCCCAGGACGTCCCGGAGAAACCCCCGGTCCGCGTCGGCATCGGAACTGTGGAGCAGCACGTGCGCGCCGTTGATCATCGCATGACCCCCTGAGATCCGCCCACGTTTCTGGATGGGCCGCTCCCGCCTGCTCAGCGGGGGTGGATCGTCCGTTCCATCCGCCAGATGTCGCCGGCGTATCCGCTCTCGCCGTCCTCCTCCTTGCCCTTGCCTCCGAACAGCCAGAGGGCGCCGCGGTAGACCACCGCGCGGTTCCCCGCCCGCGGCGTCCAGGGAGCCTGAAGAGCCACCCGATTCCATCGTCGCCCGTCGGCCGACATCCACACGTCGTTGAGCCGCCGGCCGTCGGGCCGCACCCCACCGAGGATCCACAAGTGGTCGTCGAAGGCGACGACGCCGGGAAAGACGCGCGCACCCCACGGGGCGGCGGCCGACACGCGCTCCCATCCCACACCGTCGGCCGAGACCCAGAGGTCCGCCGACCGCGCGGCCCAGGACGTCCCGCCGATGAGCCACAGCGAGTCGCCGTGCACCACCGGGACCGGCTGCGACTCGGCGGACCATGGACCCCGGGCCGTCACTTGCTCCCATGCCCTCCCGTCCCGGCTCCGCCAGAGATCGTTGAGCCGATGGGTGCCCTCGCCGCCGAGGAGCCAGAGCCAGCCCCGGAACGAGACGAGGGCCGCGTTCCGGCGCCTGCTCCACGGCGGCTCAGGATGACGCTCCCACCGAAGGCCGTCGGGGGAGGACCAGACTTCGGCGAGGAGCCCTTGTTCCGCCTGCCCGCCGACCAGCCACAGCCGGCCGGCATGGTAAACCGCCTGGGCGCCCGCGCGGGCGACTCCGGGGAGGCGGCTCGCGACCCGCCAGTCCAGGCCGTCGGCGGAGGACCAGAGCGTCGTCCCGCCCACCATCCACAGCCGGCCGGACGGACCCGCGATCGGCTGCGCGGCCATCGGCCACATGCCGGGCCGCCACGCGTCCTCGAAGGCGCCCCGTCCGGTCGGCAGCACCTGGCTCCAACGGTAGACCGGCGCCTGCGCCGGAAGCTGGAGCGCGGCCGTGGCGAGGAGGGCAACGACTGTCGTGCAGCACTGCACGTCGATACTCCGCTCTCGATCGCTTTGCGCGGCCTACATGGACCTCTCCGTGGTCCTCACCCGGTCTCCGACTTCTCGTCCGAGGAGTCCTCCAGGACCTTGCCGTCTGGCGCGACGGTGACCTCCACCTCCCGACGGTCCGCGGCCAGCAGGACGATCTCGTACCCGTACAGCGTCTCCCGCCCCTCCGTCACCTCGGTGATCTCCATGATCTCCTGGAGCGTGGCCTGGGGGTACTTCCGCGCAACGGCCTGGGTGACGGCCGCGGGCAGGGCCGAGGCGGCGATGGCGCGCTCGAAGTTGTGATAGGTGCCGTCTTCCTTGATGTCGGCCTCCGCCTTGCGGCCCCGCTCGGAGAATTCGATGTCGTAGAGCACGAGGCCGCCTTCGCGCTCCGTGGTCCACTTGCGGATCTCGGCGCCGGGGAACTTGGCCTTGAGCGCGGTGAGCACGACCGCAGGAATCTGGCTCACATCGAGCGAGTCCTTGGCCTGGGCGCGGGCCTCCGGCGCCACGAGCAGGAGCCCGGCCAGTACCGCGGGGAACGCCGCTCCGCCCATCCGCCACGCGCATCGCATGATCATTGGGACCTCCTGGCACTGTTGGCTGCGGCCGGCTCGAACGGCAGGCCTCAAGATGCGTCACGGGTTCTGCTGCGGAATCGCCGAGAGCTTGTCCGGGTTGAGCACGATGTAGATGCCGTGGATGCGTCCCTCCCGGACGTCGAAGGTCGTCGTGAACCGCGGGCGGCCGGCGACGTACCCCACGAACCCGACCTCGCCGTTCACCTCCCGCATCTCGTAGGTCTGCCCCGGCGGCTGCATATCCCGCACCCCGACGAGGAAGCGTGCCACCTTGTCCGCCCCGACGATCGGGTTCCTGGCCGCGAGGACCCGCCCGCCCCCGTCGGACCACAGGGTCACGTCGGCGGCGAGCAGCTCGAGTAGCGGGTCGACCTCGCCGGTGGCGGATGCGGCGACGAACCGCTCGAGGAGCCGCCGGTGCTCCTCCCGGTCGGGGCGGAACCGCGGGCGGTCCTGCGCCAGGCGCTGCCGGGCCCGACGCGCCAGCTGGCGGCAGCCGGCAGGCGTGCGGCCGAGGATCTCACCGATCTCCTCGTAGGGGTAGTCGAACGCCTCGTGCAGGACGAACGCCGCCCGCTCCGCCGGCGTCAGCTGCTGCAGCAGCCGGAGGAGGGCCATGGAGACCGACTCGGCCAGCTCCACCTCGTCGAACGGCGTGGCGCCCGGCTCCGTCAGCACCGGCTCCGGCAGCCAGGGCCCGACGTACTCCTCGCGCCGCACCCTCGCCGACTTGTGGTGGTCGAGGCAGAGTCGCGAGACCACTGTCGTGAGCCAGGCCGCCGGGGCGCGGATCTCCGCGCGACTCGCGGTCTCCCAGCGCAGATAGGCCTCCTGCACGACGTCCTCGGCCTCCGTCATGGAGCCGGTCATCTGGTAGGCGAGCCGGGTCAGTCGGGGACGGCTCTCCTCGAAGACGAGATCCGGGCGGGCTCCGCTCTCGGTCACGGCTCCATACCGGCGGCGGCGGGGAGGGCGCACCCCGCCCCGTGGCCCATCGCCCGGCGCAGCATCGGAAACACCCGCCCCACGCTCATCCCGATCGCGAGCTCGGCCCGGGCGGCCGCGCTCCCCAGCGCTGCTTCCACCTCCTCGCCAAGGCCGACGGCCATCGGGTCCCCAGCCATCACCGCTCGGGTCCACCCTCGGACCACGCCCAGGGCGGGCGGCAAGGCGTCAACGTCCCGCGTGAGGACCGCTCGGACCACGGCGGGGTCGGCCCCCTCCTCGAGCGCGAGATGGACGGCGATGCCGCGGCAGGGCTCGCACCCCTCGAAGTCGTCCGCCGAGATGCGGGCCACCGCGTACGCCTCCGCCGTCGCCGCACGCCGGTACCACGCGAGGGGGCGGAGGCACCCCAGGCGCACGAAGGCGCGCCCCGATGCGCCGGCGAGGGTCCGAAGGTAGTCGAGCGAGGAAGCGACGCGACGCTCCTCTCGTGCGATCGTCCATTCCAGCAGCCGTGGGGCCGTGTCGCTCACCATGGGACCTCCTCGCAGTCGTTCGCCGTCACGCGTTACCCATGAGTGGGACGAGACGTCCCGCCGAAACGTGACGACGGAGCGGGGCCCAGACCCCTTTCCTCAGCGGCGCATCAGGCTCACCCCTGCCACCAGGTGCGTGCCGGCGGTGCCGGGCGACGCGATCAAGTCCAGCACGTAGAGCTCCACAAACGGATGCAGGCGTCCGAGCATGAGGCCGAGGGAGAGCACGCCCACATCCGCCAAGTCGGTCTGGGAGACCCGGAGGTCGCGAACCGGATCGCGGGCGGTGGCGTAGGTGATCGCGACGCCGTAGCCGAGCGCGATTGCCGTCCGCGCGCCGAACGGCTGGATCCGGGCGGTGGCGTAGCCCTGCCATGCCGTCCCGGTCAGCCTCCCGGTGGGGTCGTCGGGGAAGCCGGGCCGCCAGCTGACGGCCGAGACCACCGACATCAGTCGGGTCACGTCGAACCGGACCTGCGCCCCCACCAGCGTCTCGGCGATACCTTCTCGATCGACGATCGCGCCGGCGTGGACGCCGGCCGAGGCGAAGGAGAAGCCCGCCTGCGCATATGCCGGCGATGGGACGACTCCGACAGCCCAAGCGATTCCGAGGGCGGCGATGCGGCTCACGGGCCTCCCCCGATCTCGCGGTCGAGCCACGCGAAGAGGCCGGTCCAGTAGTCCACCTCGAGCCGGTGCCCGACGCCGGGGTGCACCATGACGGTGAAGGGCTTCCCCGCCGAGGCGACCAGGTCCTGCAGGATCTCGACGCTCGGCCCCGTGGGCACGATGCGGTCCTCGGCGCCGTAGATCCACAGTGCCGGCATCGTCAGCGCCTCCAGGTCCGGGCGAGGATCGAAGTCGCCTCCAGGGGGCACGAACGCGCGGAGCTCCGCTTCGAGATCCGGAATGGAGCGCGACTGGTCGTCGGCGATGGCGTCCCAATAGTTCTGCTGGTGCCCGGTGACGGTCGGGCCGGCGAGGAGGATGACGAAGGCGACCTCGGACGACCGCGCCGCGGCGTGGGGCACCACCCAGCCCGCCTGGCTGTATCCCATCAGGCCGATGCGCTGGGGATCGATACGGGCATCGTCGCGGATGAACTCCAGCGCGGCCAGCACGTCCCCGGCCAGCACCGGCAGGTTCACGAAAGCGCGGGAATAGACGCCGTCCGATTGGCCGACGCCGCGCTTGTCGAAGCGAAGGACGGCGAACCCACGCTGCACGAGGGGCTCGGCGTAGCGGGCGTTGACGTCGGCCGTCACCCTGCCGGACGAGTGCGCGAGGATGACGATGGGCGGCCGAGCCACGCCCTTCGGGAGGTCGAAGGCATAGTGCAGACGGTCGGGGCCGTTGGGGAAGAAGCCGCGCTCGGTCGTGGCGAACGGCTCCAGCGACACGTGGCTGCAGGCGAGGAAGCCGGCGGCCAGCAGCAGCCACCCGAGCCGCCCGCGCCCGGCCCCGCCGGTCCGTCGCTCGCCGTTTCGGTTGAACGATCGGGTCATCCTAGCCTCCCGACGCCGAGCCTCCCGGACGCGGGTCGCGTCCGGACTGCGACGGGTCGTCTCACCGCCTGCGGTTCTCCGGTCCCCACGATCCCCTTCCCTCTTAATCGATGACGAGCAGTCCTGCGCCAGCGTGACGATGAGTCGGACCAGGGTCCCGACCGGCGCCGAGAGAGGACCCCTGCACGAGGCCCCCGAGGGAGCGCCCTCCGGTGGTCACCACACCCCCGGCACGAGTCGCTTGGTCCGCGCCTGGTAGGCCGCGTAGTCGTCCCCGAACTCCTCCAGCATCATCCGCTCCTCCGGCCCCAGCCGGAGGGCGACGAGGAGCGCCATCGTAACGAAGTACGACGGCCCCACCAGGTAGTTGGGCAGGACGAGCGCCTGGCCCACCGAGTACACCAGGAGGGCCAGGTACATCGGGTGACGGACCCTGGCGTAGAGACCCTCGGTGACGAGCCGGTGCCCTTCCCGCAGCTCGAGCGTGATGGACCAGTTGGGGCCGAGGTCCGCGTGGGACCGGTGGAAGAGCCACAGGCCGAGCGCGAGGCAGGCCGTGCCGGCGGCGAGGGGGAGCGGCCGGAGCGGATACTCCGCGAACGGGAAGACCGGCGCCGCCACCCAGACGAGCGGCAGGAAGAACGAGAGCCACGCGACGGCCAGGAGGAAGATCTCGAGCCGTCCTCTCCTGGTCCTCGCCACCGGGACGCTACGACTCCGGTTGCCGTGGGGCGCGCGGATGCCGACCATCGCGGCGCTCGCCAGGAGCACGACCACCTTTGCGAACCAGGGGCTCATGTCGTCTATCCCTGACCCTTCGCTTCCTCAAAGATTCCTCGGGACCGGCTCATCACACATTCTCCAACTCGGCGGCCAGCGCGTCCACAAACCCCGCCTGGGCCGACAGCAGGCGCCGGCGTGCCTCCGGCAGCGGGAACCACTCGGCCCGGTCGATCTCGGGGAAGGATCGCGTATGCCCGGAGCCCCTCGGCCATTCCATCTCGAAGGTGTTGCTGCGCAGCTGCGCCGGGTCGACATCGCCCCGGACCGCCCAGGCGTGCACCACCTTGCCCCCGCGCTGCCGGACGGTGCCCAAGGGAATCGTGGCGCCCTCGGCGGAGAACCCGGTCTCCTCGGCGAACTCCCGCCTCGCGGCGGCCAGGAGATCCTCGCCTTCGGCCACCTCCCCCTTCGGAATGGACCATGCGCCCAGATCCTTGCGCTCCCAAAAAGGGCCGCCGGGGTGGACGAGCAGCACCTGGAGCCCGCTCTCGGACCACCGATAGAGCAGGAGGCCTGCGCTGACGCTGGGCATGGGCCAACCGTGGATTGCGAGTGCTCGGCGCGAGCGGAGCGTGGGGACACCCGAAGGCAGTCCGGCCACGGGCTTCCTGCTACTCGACCTCGGCCACGCGGAACATGCCGCGCCTGTAGTGCGGCTCGCCGCTGCCCGGAGACGGCACGTGACACACCGGGAAATAGCGCCCTGGTGTCAGGTCGACACTGAAGCGGATGGTCCCCCTCGGGCACCCGATGGGCAAAGTCCAGCAGCGTGATCACCCGCGTGGGGTCCGGCCCACGGGTCACCCGGCATCAGATCTACCCGAGCGCCTATGGCTCCGCCAGATGCCGCCCGCCGGCCGACCACGGCTCCCTCAGGGCTCGGTCAACGAATCGAGCGCATCGGGCCGAGCCGCGTCCGGATCGACCCTCGGGGTGTAGCTTAGGAGATCGCAGCCATTCAACCCGGAGGATCGCATGGGCGGCCACACGGCGCCGGAGGGACCGGACCTGGCCCAGGGCATTCCCGAGGCCGACCTCGAGGAGGGATCGCTCCTGGCCGGCCGGGTGGGCGACGAAGCGGTGTTGCTGGCCCGCGCGGGCGGCCAGATCCACGCCGTCGGCGGCAGCTGTACCCACTACGGCGGGCCGCTGGCCGACGGGCTCCTGGTGGAGGGCACGGTCCGCTGCCCGTGGCACCACGCCTGCTTCAGCCTGGCCACGGGCGAGGCGCTCGGTGCGCCGGCGCTCAAGGACCTTCCGGTGTGGAAGGTGGAGCGGCGGGACGGGCGCATCGTCGTTCGCGAGAAGGCGGACGCGCCGCCACCAAGCCGCCGGCCCGCCGAAGCCCCGGACTCGGTCGTCATCCTCGGCGCCGGCGCGGCGGGCCATGCCGCGGCGGAGCAACTCCGGCGGGAAGGCTATGCCGGAAGGCTGGTCATGGTGGACCCCGACGGCGACGAGCCGGTGGACAAGCCCAACCTCTCCAAGGATTACTTGGCCGGGAGCGCGCCGGAGGAGTGGATTCCGCTCCGCCCCAAGGAGTTCTTCGCCGAGCGCAAGATCGAGCTGCTCTCCGGGCGCTCCGCCGGCAGCATGGACCCGGCCGCCCGCACGGTCACGCTCGACGACGGGACCGTCCTCACGTACGGTCGGCTCCTGATCGCGACCGGCGCCAGGCCGGTCCGGCTGCCGGCCCAGGTGGATCCGCACGGCCGGGTCCGTTACCTCCGGACGCTGGCGGACAGCCGGGCGATCATCGCCGAGGCCAAGGCGGCCTCCACCGCGGTCGTGATCGGGGCCAGCTTCATCGGCCTGGAGGTAGCGGCCTCGCTGCGCGCCCGCGGCCTGGAGGTCCGGGTCGTCGCCCCGGAGCCGCTCCCCCTCGCGCGGGTGCTGGGCGAGGACCTGGGCCGGTTCGTGCGTGCCCTGCACGAGCGCCACGGCGTCCGGTTCCACCTGGAGCGCACCGTGAAGCAAATCACCAAGGATGCGGTCGTGTTCAGCGACGGCGAGAGCGTCCCCGCCGAGATGGTGGTCGCGGGGATCGGCGTGCGGCCGGAGGACGGCCTGGCCAAGGCGAGTGGATTGGCGGTCGAGAACGGAATCCTGGTGAATGAGCTGCTCGAGACCAGCGCCCCCGGGATCTACGCGGCCGGCGACGTGGCCCGCTTCCCGGACCATCGATCGGGCGTTCCGGTGCGGATCGAGCACTGGGTGGTGGCCCAGCGGATGGGGCAGTGCGCCGCGCGGAACATCCTCGGCGCGCGCGAGCCGTTCGGCGACGCGCCGTTCTTCTGGAGCCAGCACTACGACGCGGCGATCGCGTACGTGGGCCACGCCCCCGACTGGGACCGCGCGGAGCTGGACGGCGACCCCGCCGAGCTGGACTGCGCGGTGCGGTTCCTCAAGGACGGGAAGGCACTGGCCGTCGCCACGATCTTCCGGGACCTCGAGAGCCTGCGCGCCGAAGCCGCCATGGAGCGACGGCCGGCACGCGGCTGACGCGAGGAGGAGTGGGGGACGCCCGAAGCCTCAGTGTTCCGGCGGCAGCGTCGTCCCCGGCACACCGAGGTCCGCGAGGATCCGCCAGCCGCCTCCCGGCTGGCGGCGCCACACCGTGACGAACCGCCCCCCGATCGTCCGCTCCGATTGGCCCGGCGCGGTGAAGGTGTAGGACCAGATCCCGGTCTCGAAGGCCTGATCGCCCAGCACCCAGACGTCCACCGTTTCGATCCCCACCCGCACCGGACCTACCCGCTCGACGAAGCGGCCCATGGCGGCCGCGATCGCCTCCCGCCCCCGGTCCAGCGTTCCGTTGTCGCCGAGCCTCGCCCCGTCCGGGTCGTAGACCCGCGCCAGCGCCTGCCCGTCCGCCGCGGCATACGCCGCGATGTACTCGGCATTGCCCGAGTCGATCGCCGCGCGGATCGCGGCGAGGTCGGCCTCCTGCGCGAGGAGGGATGGCGGCGCGACGACGATGAGGAGCAGGGCGAGGACTGGCCACCGGCGAACCTGGGACATGCTACCCCCTGGAGGAAGCCGCTGACGGAGCGGGACGACGTGGTCCTACGGCTTCTGCGTGGGGGCCGTTTCAGCGGGACGTGCCGCCGGAGAGGCGGGGGGGGCCGCCGCTTCGGCCACCACCCGCCAGTCCGAGAGCTTCCGGGCCAGGGGGATCGAGGCGTTGGCCGGACTGGTTGACGGCAGCGGCAGGAAGGCGATCCCGTCCAGGTCGTGAAGCCCGGGAAGGACGTGACGCCCGAAGGCGGACGCCGCCTTCGTCCCGTTGAAGCAGACGGTCCGAACCCTCGGGCATTCCCGGAAGAGCCGAGCGAAGTCGTTGGGGACGATGGACGAAGGCACGATGTCCGAGTCGAGGCTGGTCTCGCGGGTACAGGACTTCAGCACGTCCCAGAGCCCGACTCCGCAGTCGCGCAGCCTGGCGACCCGCCGCGCGTAGGGCGCCGACGGATCGATCTCGAAGAGCTCCTCCATGAAACGCCAGAAGAGGTTGCGCGGGTGGGCGTAATACTCCCCCGCCCGGAGCGAGACCTTGCCGGGCATCGAGCCCAGGATCAGCACGCGGCAGGAGGGATCCACCTCGGGCGGGAAGCTGTGCACGTGCATGGGAGCGTCACCGCCGCTCGCGGAACTCGAGCCAGAGCCCGTGGGTGAGGTCCGGCGGGAGGAGCAGGCTGCGGCCGTCGGCGGTCTCGACCAAAGGCGGGAGACTCGGGGATGCCTGGGTGAGGGCGCGTCGCAGGGCAGCGAGATCGCGGGCCCACACGGTGGCCCCGACGATCCGCCGCCCGGAGACGAGCTGGCGCGAGGCGGGCAGCAGCACGACTTCCGCCTGGGGCAGGCCGACGACCGTCGCCCGTTCGACTCCCGGAACCGGCCGGTCCCGCTCGGCCTCGGTCCCGCCCAGATCCATCAACAGCCTCCGCTCGGCGCCGAGGTCGTCCGCCGCCAGCCAGACCCCAATCAACGCCTCGGCGCCGTTGGGGTGACGGAAGTGCTCGGGCCGGTCGGTCGGCGATGCGTTGCGACTCCCGAAGAAGATGTAACGGAGCGCATCGGACTCAGGAAAGGCGAGCAGGCCGCCCTCCTGGTGATGCGCCCACCCGGCGGCGTCGAGCTGCGCCGCCAGCGCGGTCAAGTCGCGCGCATAGAACCCCACGAACGGCGGCCCGTCGCCCACGGCCACATGACGTCGATACTCGGCCGTGAGCGCGTCCCGCGCCTCCGGCGCCGAGATCAGCTCGATCTCGGTCCCGTCCGGGAACTTGACGTGGTAGTTGCGAATCCCGTTGGCGTGACTCCGGCCGGGCTTCAGCGCGAACCCCAGGCGGCGATACTGCTCGACCGCGGCATCCAGGTCCGCCACCGCCACCGGGATGTGATCGAGGCCGACGAGGGGGGGCGACTGGGCCCCGCCCAGCGACCGAGCGAGCCCAGGTGCGGGCGTGGCCAGAAGCAGTAGGACGCCGGCGAGGACATACCGAGCGC
>JBFIUJ010000043.1:0-12356 GCA_041607595.1 Gemmatimonadales bacterium
CAGAGGCGCCGGGCGGATTCGAACCGCCGAATGGAGGTTTTGCAGACCTCTGCCTTACCACTTGGCTACGGCGCCTGGGGACGCCAAAGCTGGCACCGGGGACGCGGCCGGCACAAGTCCCCGGCACGCGAGCGCCCGCCGGGAGGTCCCGGCGGGCGCTCTGGTGCGGTCGAGGCTACTTGGTGAACGTCGTGATCGTGACGCCGGAGCCCTGTCCGCCCTGGTCTCCGGGGCCGGTGAAGCTCCCGGTGAACGTCTGGGCCGCGCGGCCCCGCACGTTCACGGTCACCGTGTAGTTGGTGGCGGCCACTTGGCAGGAGGACCAGTAGTCCACCCGCACGATGTACGTGCCGGTCGGCGCCGAGGACCAGGCGATGTTCTCGTTGTTCTTGTTGTCGATGCTGCAGCCCGCGTTGGAGTCGAGGTCCAGCCGGCCGTTCGTCGCCGAGACCGGATTCCCGAAGTAGATCTCCTCGCCCGAGGGCTCCACCACGTGGAGGTCCACGTCGCTCGCCGCATCCCAGGACACGCTCACCTGCACCTCGCCCGTGGTCACGGTGGTCGCCGTGACGGCCTGGGTCACCTGGACGCCCTGCGCGCCGCCGGAGGTCGCGACCGCGTACTTGAGCTGGAAGCTGTTGCTGGGCAGGGTCTGCCCCATGCGGAGGACCAGGGTCACCTGCAACGGCTGCCCCGGTGAGAGGGAGGGCCGGGCCGCCGAGATGGTCCCGGGGATGGACACTTCCCAGAAGCCGTCCTGCCCCGCCACCCCGACCAGCACCCTGTTGAACGACACACTGCCGGTGATCGGCACCTGCAGGCTCCCGCCGTTCACCACCGACGCGTTCCCGGACACCGTGACCGCCGGGCCGGACGCCGAGCCGGCCGGGATCGCGCCGGTCCGGAACACCGCCGTCCCGCCGCCGCCCAACAGGGACACCCCGGCGATGAACGCCTGGGTGTTCACGTTGCCGGGGCCGCCGCCGTCGCCGCCGCAGCTCGCCAGCGCGACGGCAAGCGCCGCGGCCACCGAGGAGTGCAGGAGCCTCCTCACCGAGGGAATGGAAACCGCACGCATGAATCCTCCAGGGGCTAGAAGGTAGATGCCGGTCGACCTAGCGCCCGGGGACACCAGCTCGAAGGCCCACGAGGCCGCACGGCCTCAACAGATTTCCGACCAATCCACGTCGAAGACGTGCCCGCACCGCTGGCACTCGATCGCATCCGGCTCGCCCTCGAACACCTGCCGCTGCCGGCAGTCGGGACAGACCGCGTAGCTGGTCACGACCTGCGCCGTGCCCTCGAGGGTGGGTCGCATGACCCCGGTGCGGACCACGATGCTCCACTCGGTGGGCGGCTCGGGCCGGAGCTGAACGTCCCGGCGGCTCACCAAGATGCGCTGCCGCTCGACTTCCAGCATGAGGCCGCCGTCGGGCGTCTCCGCGAGAACCCGATACCACGCCCCGCGCCGAAGCACGTCGGCGATACTGTCGGTACACCGGGCCCACCCGAGACTCTCCATTACCGCTCCCAATATAGCGATCGCCAAGCGATGCGCCTCGCCGTACAATTCTTGCACGGCGTCGCCTGACCCGCAAGCTCCTCGCCCCCGGCCACTTGACCGAGGAGCCCTACCGACCGGTGTCAGCCCGCTGGACGATCCGGACGCTGTCCACGAAGTAGTCCGTGAGGCCGAAGCAGTTGGTCGGCACCCCGCGGTGCTCCCGGTAGTGCAGCGCCACCGATTGCCCGATCGCCGAGCGCAGGCGAGCCGCCACGGCCTCGTCCCGGGCGCTGAACTCCCAGATCACCGGCGCCACCCCCGGCACGATCGCCATGGCCAGCTCGCCCTCGTACGTCTTACAGAGCCACCCCTTGCGGGAGAACTTCTGGAGGATGCCGGCGCGCTCCCCTTCCGAATAGCTCCAGGTGAGGCTGAGCCAGGTGTAGGCCCCGAACAGCAGCACCGGAGCCGCGAGCAGGCCGATCACCAACAGCCGGGTCCGGATGCGCCAGCCGCGGCGCGGAGGGACGGCGTCCGATGTCGGCTCGGTCACGGGTCGGGACCTCGGAGGAAGGCGAGGGACGCGCCAAATATACCGGCCCGGGGCCGGCCCGCTACCGGCGCACCAGCGAGAAGAGGAAGCCCTTCCCCACCGCGAGCACCCAGCCCGCCTCCTCCCGGTCGTTGGCGAACCGGCGGGCCAGATCCACCCGCACGGTCTCGGCATCGGCCGCCCGGCTCGGCGCCAGGCGGATCCCGATCCCGGCGTCCCACCCGGTGCGGCGCGGACTGCCGGCGTACCAGGCGCCGCCGTGGTCCACGAAGCCGGCCAGCCCCACCCCCACCAGCTTCCAGAGGTCGGGCGACAGGGTCCAGCGATACTCCGCGGTCAGGAAGAACGCCCGGTCGCCGGTGAAGCTGTGGGTCCGGAACGCGCGCGGCCCCAGGTTGAGGCCCAGGTCGAACTCCTGTCCGGGTGGCGGCGCCTTCCGCCACCCGGCGTCCGCATGGAGGATGGCCAGGTGCCTGGCCCCCGGCTGCAGCGCCAGCGTGCCGGCCACCGCCACCGTGCCCGAGTCCAGCCCGGCGCGGGTGTAGAGGCCCCGGGCCACCAGGTCGGCGAGGACGAACCCGCCGGGCAGCCGCGCCCCGGTGAGCACGGTGAGGGAGGGGCCGATGCCGTCCCGGTCGTACCCCAGGGCCCGCGGCGCCACCAGGGCGCCGAGCCGGACGGTGGTGCTCAGGTCCACGTCCTCCTCCCGGGCAAAGCGGAAGAAGCCCGCGGTCACCAGGAAGCTCGCCCGCCGCCATTCGAGGACCGGTCCGACCGCGGCCGTGACGGTGGAGCCGAACGGTCCCGCCGCGGCATCCGGCAGGTAGTCGTCCCGGCGCACCTGGGCCACCGCGCCGAGGCGGAGGTAGCCGGCCGGGCTCGCCCGGAGGGCGCGGGCGACGCCGATCCGGCCGACCGCGAACCGCCGCTGCAGGGTATCGGAGGCGGTGCGCTCGCCCTCGAAGAAGCGGAGCACCCGCTCACGGCGGGACTCCCCGTCGACCCGGACCCCGGACCTGGCGTCGAGCGAGTGGAACGGCTTCTCCACCACACCGCCCAGGATCAGCCCGTCCGAGCGGTCCTCGAACCGGAGGCCGAGCCCGACCGCGCCGGCGAAGAGCCGGGACCGGCGGAACTCGAAGGTGACGGTGGAGCGATCGGGATCCTGGTCGTAGAAGGCGGAGGCCTTCGACGCGGTCCCCAGCAGGTTCTCCTCGATGAAGGCGATGGTGAAGGCCACCTCGCCGCCCACGCTGCGGAAGCGGAAGTCCGGCTTGGTGCTCCAGCCGTCCTTGGTGAGGACTCGCATCACGAGGCCGGAGTCGGTGCGCACGCTGTCGATCCGCACCCGGCGGAAGATCCCGAGCGCGCGGAGGTTCCGCGCGGTCTCCGCGACGAGCGAGGAGTCGTAGGGCTCGCCCACGCGGAAAAGGAGCTCCCGGCGGAGCACCGAGGCCCGGGTGGTGACGTGGAGTCCGTTCGCGATGCGGGCGTACCAGAGGTGGCTCTCCTCCGGGTCGAAGATGTCCCGGCGGTCGAGCTCGATGGCCCGGACGATCGTCCCGCCGCTCTCGGTCCCCTGGGGGAGGGACTGGGCGGCGAGGGCGGGAAACGGGACCAGCGCGGCCAGGAGGAGACCGCGGGCCGCCCGGAGGCTCACGGGGACGAGCCCGCCAGGTCGGCCACGCTCTCCAGCACGCGGTCCGGCCGGACGCCGCTCGTCTCCAGCGCGTCCTCCCGGAACTTGCCGGTCCGGACCAGCCAGCCCTGGTAGCCCGCCCGCCGGGCGCCGTCGACGTCGGACCAGAGGTCGTCTCCCACCATCGCGATCGCCTCGCCCGGCGTCTCCGCGGGGAGGCCCAGGCTCCGGGCCGCGGCGGCGAAGAAGCTGGGGCTGGGCTTGCCCGCGACCGTGGCCG
This sequence comes from Gemmatimonadales bacterium, assembly GCA_041607595.1. Taxonomy (GTDB): domain Bacteria; phylum Gemmatimonadota; class Gemmatimonadetes; order Gemmatimonadales; family GWC2-71-9; genus JBFIUJ01. Next base: position 3,977 of record JBFIUJ010000043.1, read on the forward strand.
TGGCGCCGCTCGCGTACTCGAGCCCGACGACGAACGCCCCCGCGTCGAGCGCGAGCCCGTCGCCCCGCTTCCAGTACCGGTCCTTGGAGAGCGCGATCAGCTCGGCGCCGGCCATCAGGTAGCGGAACGCCTCGAGCATCAGGTCGAAGCTCCAGCGGTCGCCCAGGTCGCCCACGATCACCGCGTCGGGACGATTCCCGGGCACCGCCGCGCGAGCGAGCCCGCCCATCAGCTCGAACTCGCCGAGGTCCGGCAGGGTCGCCTCCGCCACGAACGGCGCCACGGCATGGTGCCCCCGGCTGCGGGCGACCTCGGCGCCGGCGAGCACCGCGGTGAACACGTCGCCCGCCTCGGCGTCGAAGCCGTGGTGCCGCAGCCGCTCGACCACCGCGGCCCGCGGCCGCTGGGTCGTGTTGGTGACGAAGCGGAACGGGATCCGCTGCGCCCGCAGCTGGCCGATCGCGTCGGCGGCCCCCGGCACGGGCCCGCTCTCGGTGTAGAGCGTGCCCTCGATGTCGAGGAGGAAGGCGAGGGGCATGGACACGGCGTGAAGACGGCGGGGCTCTTGACGGTAGCGAGGGCGACCTGAACTCTAACAGGACGCCCGTCTCGGCGCGACGCTCGCGCCCGGCTCGTCGCGGGGACGGACCACGCGGGCGCCCCCATCCCGGAGGCCGCGGTGCTGATCGAGGACCATCGCCTGCTCGACGACGCCGGGACGCCGGTGCCGCTGGTGGAGAGTCCGAACCGGGGCGGGCCGATCACCCCCGAGTTCCTGCTCCTCCACTTCACCGCCGACCGCAGCGCCGAGTCCACCATCCGCTGGCTCACCGACCCGGCGAGTCGGGCGTCGGCCCACCTGGTGATCGGCCGGGACGGCGCCGTCACCCAGCTGGTCCGCTTCGACACCGCGGCCTGGCACGCCGGGGTCAGCCGCTGGCTCGGACGCGAGGGCCTCAACCAATGGTCGATCGGGATCGAGCTGGACAACGCCGGACGGCTGGTCCGCGAAGGCGATCGCTGGCGCGCCTGGTTCCGGGACGCCTATCCCGACGAGGAGGTGCTGGAGGCCACCCACCGCTACGAGCGGTCACCCAGCGGGTGGCACGTCTATACCACCCGGCAGCTGGAGGTGGCGCTGGCGGCCGGGGTCGCGCTGGCACGCCACTACCGGCTGCGCGACGTGCTGGGGCACGACGACGCGGCCCCAGGCCGCAAGGTGGACCCGGGACCGGCCTTCCCGCTCCCGAGCTACCGCACCCGGGTCCTGGGCCGGGACGAGGACACCCGCGAGCCGCTCGAGACCAGCGTGACCCTGAACATCCGCACCGGACCCGGGACCCAGTATCCCACGATTCCGGGCAGTCCCCTCGCGCCCGCGACGCCGGTCGACGTGCTGCTGGTGTGGGGCTCGTGGCATCTGGTGGACGTGCTGCGGCCGTCTCGGGGGGTGATGGACATGCAGGGGTGGGTGCACGGACGCTACCTGCGGCCGCTCCGGTGGCGGCGGGCCGGGCGGAGGTAGCCCGGGAGGGGAGCCGCTTCGCTCAGGACGGGCTCGGCACCGTGTCGAGGCTCTCGACCAGGCGCCAGAGCTCCACCGCGCTGAACTCGTTGAAGCGGGAGATCACCTCGTGCTCGTTCCACTCGAGGAAGATCCACGCGGTGGAGCGCCGGCGCTCCCCGTCGAGGAAATGGACCCGCCCCCCGACCGTCTCGCCGCGCGGCGCGGTCTCCAGGTACACGCTCCAGCGCGCGTCCCCGCGCACCAGGTCGCCGAGATGGCGCGCGGATGCCGAGTCGGCGACGCGGAGTGGTAACGGTTGCTGCGACGGTCCCATGCGATCCTCCCGAATCGCCTCCAGGGTAACGATTTCCCAGTATCCGCGCCAGCCGGGCGTGGGCCTCCCGTCGCGTCCGGGTTAGATTCCCCGCCGCCCGTCACCCCACTTCCCCGGAGCCATGACCTCGTCCCCGCCCCCCTGCCCCACCTGCGGCGCCCTCTCCACCGGCAGCTTCTGCGGGCAATGTGGCGCCTCGCTGGCCGGCGGCCGGTGCGGGCGCTGCCGCGCGGACCTCACGCCGGGCGCGCGGTTCTGCCATCGCTGCGGTGAGGCGCAGCGCGGCGGCGCCGGACCCTCCGAGCGGCGCGCCTGGCTCTTCGCCTCCGGGTTGGTGGTGGTGCTCCTCGGCGTGATGGTCGTGGGATTGGTCCGCCAGGCGCCCGAGCCGGTGGTGCCCGACATGGCGAACACCGGTTCCAGCGGCGGCGGTCCGATCCGGCCGGCGTCGGACATCAGCGCGATGAGCCCGCGGGAGCGGTTCGACCGCCTCTTCCAGCGCCTGATGCTGGCGGGCGCGCGGCGCGACAGCGTCGAGATCGTGAACTTCACCCCGATGGCCCTGGGCGCCTACCGCCTGCTCGACGCGTTCGACGAGGACGCACGCTTCCACGCGGCGCTGATCCAGATCCAGGTCGGGGCCTTCCCCGAGGCGCTCGCGCTGGCCGACACCATCCTCGCCGCCGAGCCCCGGCACCTCTTCGGCCTGCTGCTCCGCGGCACCGTGGCCGACCTGCGGGGCGACCGGGCCGCGCTCCGGCGGACCTACGCCGCCTACGCCGCCGCCTACGACGCGGAGCGCCGCGCCGGCCGGCCGGAGTACGCCGAGCACGCCGACCTGCTGGAGGGCTTCCGGCAGTCCGCCGACTCGGCCCTCCGCCAACCGTGATCCGAGGCCGATGACCCCGCGCACGATCCACGTCGCCCACAGCCCCGACTCGGACGACGCCTTCATGTTCTACGCCCTCGCCGCCGGCAAGATCGAGACGGGCGAGCTGCGCTACGAGCACGAGCTGTCCGACATCGAGACCCTGAACCGGCGTGCCCTCCGGGGAGAGCTCGAAGTGTCCGCCGTCTCGATCCACGCCTACGCCTACCTGGCGGACCGCTACGCCCTCCTGGCCAGCGGATCATCGATGGGCGACGGCTACGGTCCGCGGATCGTCGCCCGGACCGCCGCGCCGGAGGATCCGCGCGCCGGGCTCCGCGGCAAGCGCGTCGCGGTGCCGGGCCGCCTCACCACGGCCTACCTGGCCCTCCGGCTCTTCCAGCCCGAGGTGGAGGAGGAGGTGCTGCCCTTCGACCAGATCGAGGAGGCGGTGGAGCGCGGCGCGGTGGACGCGGGCCTGCTGATCCACGAGGGCCAGCTCACCTTCGCCGACCGGGGGCTCCACCTGTGGACCGACCTCGGTGCCTGGTGGATGGGCGAGACCGGGCTGCCGCTCCCCCTCGGCGGCAACGTCGTGCGGCGGGACCTGGGCGACCGCGTGGTCGCGCAGATCGCCCGGGACCTCCGCGCGAGCGTGGAGTACGCGCTGGCCCACCGGGCGGACGCGCTGGCCCACGCCTCGCGCTACAACCGCGGCATCGGCGAGGAGCGCACCGACCGCTTCGTGGGGATGTACGTCAACCAGTGGACGGTGGACTACGGTCCGCGAGGCCGCCTCGCGGTCCAGACGCTGCTGGACCGGGCCCATGCCGCCGGGGTGATCCCCGACCCCGTCGCCGTCTCCTTCGTCGGATAGCGCGCGTGCTCGCTTGACGCCCCAGCCGTCCGCCGGTAGCTTGCGGTGGTCCTAAGTGCTTCCCCCTGGCCGTTCTAAGCCCTCGTCGCCTCAGGTAGTGAAGGAGTCGGTGTGACGCTCCCGACCGGGCCCGTCAGCGTGCTCGTGGTGGATGACGAGGAGCCCATCCGCACGGCCCTGAAGCGATTCCTCGCCCAACAGGGGTTCGAGGTCAGCACCGCTCCCTCCGGGGAGGAGGCGCTGGCGACCCTCCAGCGACAGAAGATGTCCTGCATGCTGCTGGACGTGCGCATGCCGGGGATCAGCGGCATCGACCTCGTGCCCCAGGCGCTCGAGATCGAGCCGAACCTCGCCATCCTGATGCTCACCGGCGTCAACGACGCCACCAGCGCCGCCCTCTGCATGCAGCGCGGCGCGATGGAATACCTCACCAAGCCGATCGACCTCCCCGACCTGGCCCGCGCGGTCCAGCGCGCGCTCCGCCGGCGGGAGACCCTGATGGAAAGCGCTCAGCTCAACCAGTGGCTCAAGGAAGAGGTCGCCATCCGCACCGCGGAGCTGCGGCGGGAGCGCGCCAACCTGGAGCGGATTTCGGTCGCGACGCTGGAGGTGCTGGTCAACGCGCTCGAGGCGAAGGACCCCTACTCGCGGGGCCACTCGGCCCGAGTCGCAGATCTGTCGGCCACCGTCGCGGCCGAGCTCTCCATGCCGGACGAGGAGGTCGAGCACGTCCGCACCGCGGGACGGCTGCACGACATCGGCAAGATCGGTATCCGGGAAGAGGTGCTCGGCAAGCAGGGCCCGCTCACCGACCAGGAGTTCGACCACGTGAAGCTGCACGTGGTCGTGGGATCCCAGATCCTGGCCCCCCTCACCCACCTGAAGGACATCATCGGCTACGTGCGGAGCCATCACGAGCGCTGGGACGGCCTGGGCTACCCCGACGGCCTCCAGGGCGACGGCATCCCGCTCGGCGCCCGCATCATCGGCGCGGTCGAGATCTTCGACGCGCTGACCAGCTCCCGCCCCTACCAGGAGAAGATGCCGGCCGAGACGGCGGTGGACCGGATGCGGGAGCTGATCGGCACCGCCCTCGACCCGAGGGTCTTCCACGCCCTGGAGGCGGTGGTGACCCGGCGCCAGACCCTGGTCTTCCTGGACGACGCCAGCGCGAGCTAGCCCCCCTACCCACGAACCGCCAGGCCGCCGGGCCGACCACGGCGACCCCGGCCCCCGTACCCCCGCCCACCCCCATCCCCGCGGCTCCCAAAGCACATTGGGGGTTGCCCGTAACTGGCCTTGTTACAATATGTTAGGGATCGTTTCCTCCGTCCCGGGCCGTTCTGGGCTCCAGAGGAGGTCCCATGGTCGCACTCTTGCAGGAGCAGCCGGTGACCGCCCCGGGTGCCCCCGGCTCCCGGTCGATCCCGATCCGGTGACGAGAGGACCCTACGTGGCCGCGTACCAGGCCTCCTCGCCATCCCGTCCCCGACCCCTGGCTCGGGCCAGGATGCTGCCCGACAGTCCAGCCCCGTGAGCGGCCTGACCCTCATCTTGGTCTTCGCCGCGGCGATGGTCGCGGTGGGCCTGTTCACGGTCGCCTCCTGGCTGGCCTACACCGCCTACCTGAACCGGGTGGAGCGGCGGCTGGCCCAGCGCAAAGGCGTGTACCGCGACCTGGTCGCCGGGCTCGCCGCGCGCCAGCGCATGCTGCTCGATGAGGAGCTGCGGCAGCTGAAGACGCTGAAGGACTTCGCCGCGCTCGAGGCGGTGCTGGAGGAGCAGGCGCGCGGCGTGGCCGAACGGCCGGACTGGCTGCTGGACGCCTACGACCGGCTCGGCCTGATCGACAAGTACATCGACCGCCTCCGCCACGCGGGCCGCTGGCGCGAGCGGGCGTTCGCGGCGGAGCTGCTCGGGCGGGTGGGCAACGCGAAGGCGGTGCCCGCGATCCTCGAGACGGTCCAGGCCACCCGCACCGAGGACGCCGACGTCCGGGAGATCGCGCTGCGCGCGCTGGCCCGAATCGGCGACCCCCGAGCGGTCCCTCCCCTGGTGGACGCCCTGCGCCACGCCGAGGTCTGGCTCGCGCCCCGCATCGCCGACATCCTGACCCGGCACGGCGACCTCGTGATCGAGCCGATGATCACCTTCCTCAACGAGCCGGGCCACCACACCGCCCGCGCCTGGGCGGCCAACGTGCTGGGCGAAGTCGGCGCCACCCGCGCCTTCCCCAGCCTGGTCCGGGCGCTGAACGACGCCGACGACGAGGTGCGGGCCAAGGCCGCGTCCGCCCTGGGCGCCATCGGCGATCGCCGCGCGATCACCTACCTGCTCGACCACCTGCTCAGCGACCCCGCGCCGTTCGTCCGGGCCCGCATCGCCTCCTCGCTCGGCCGCTTCAACGAGCCGGAGGTGATCCACCGGCTGGTCCGGGCCCTGGGCGATCCGGCCTGGTGGGTCCGGATGCGCAGCGTCGAGGCGCTGGAGCACATCGGGCAGGACGCCGAGGGCCCGCTGCTCCTCGCCCTCGACGACCCCGATCCCGAGATCCGGATCCGCGCCGCCGTGGCGCTGGAGCGTATGGGCCTGCCGGCGCGCCTGATCGCGATGGTGGACGCGGGGGACACCTCCACCCACCTGGTGGAGACGCTGGTCAAGTTCGGCGCCGCCGGCGCCCGCGAGTTCCTGGCCGAGCACTTGGCCCATCCCTCCCCGGCCGTCCGCGGCACCATCCTCGACACCATCCGCCGCGCCGGGCGCCGCGAGCTGGCCACCGAGCTGGTCCAGTCCGCCCGGGACGACGAGGCCCCGGAGAACCGGGCCACGGCGCTCGAGACGCTGCGGACGCTCGGGCTGGAGGATGGGGTGGAAGCGGCCCTGGAGGGGCTGACCGACCCGGACGAGCGGGTCCGCGCCGCCGCGATGGGGCTCATCGGCCACCTCGGCGCCCCGGAGCTGGCGGTGCGGATCGCCCCGCTGGTGGAGGACGCGAAGCCGATGGTGCGGGCGGCCGCCGCGCTGGCCCTGGGCCTGATCCGGAGCCACCGCCTGGCGCCGCGCCTGATGGACCTGCTGGGCGACGAGTCCGCCGAGGTGCGGGCGGCCGCCGCCCGGGGCATCGCGATGGCGGAGTACCGGGCGGCCCTCCCGGCCCTGGTGCCCCGGCTGGACGACCCGGATCCCGTGGTTCGGCTGGAGGCCGCGCGCGCGCTGGGACAGCTGGACGAGCCGGCCGCGGTGGCGGGCCTGATCCGGCACTTCGACGCCGAGGACGAGGAGATGGCCGCCGCCGTGGCGGCGGCGGTCGCCCGGCTCGACGTCTCGGCCATCCCCGGGCTGCTGGGGGGCATCCCCGCCGGCCGGGGGGGCGCGGCCAAGCTGGCGGTGGTGCACACGCTTGCCCACTCCCGGGGCCCGGAGTCGCTCGACGTGCTGACCGGGCTCTGGCACGACGTGGATCCGGCCGTCCGCGGCGCAGCCACCGAGGCGCTCGGCCGCTTCGCCGAGCCCGCCGCGGCCATCCACCTCGCCCGGGCGCTGGAGGACCCGAACCCGATCGTGCGCGCCCGCGCGGCGGACGGCGTCGCGCGCCAGGCCCGGCCCGAGCATGGCCCCGCGATCCTCCGCGCGCTGCGCGATCCCGCCCCCGAGGTGCGGGAGCGCGCGTCCCTCGCCGCCGGCCTGCTGGGCGTCCCCGACGGCGAGGCGGCTCTGCTCGCCCTGTGCGCCGAGCAGGAGCCGCCCAACGTCCGCGCCGCGGCACTCCTCGCCCTGGCCGCGTACGAGCAGGAGAGCATCGTCGCGCGGGTGGTGGAGATGGCGGACGAGCAGGCCATCCGCGAGCTGCTGAGCCATCGGCTGAAGCACGACCCCGAGTTCCGGCTGCTGGCCCAGCGCCTCCGGGAGGCGCGACACCTCGAGATCCGGGCGCTCGGCGCCGCCACCCGGGAGCAGATGGAGGCGTCCCTGGTGGAGGGCATGCGGAGCGTGCTGGACCCGACCGACCGCCGCCGGATGGTGGACGCCTTCCGGGCGTTCCAAGGGGTGCGGAGCCGGGACGCGCTGCTCCAGGCCATCCGGAGCGACCCGAGCCCGGAGATCCGGGCCGCGGCGCTATCCGCGGTGGCGGGCATGCTGAACCAGGACGAGCTCCTCCTGGCCATCCGCCGCGCACTGACCGATCCCGACCCCCGGGTGCGACTCGAGGCGGTGGGGCTGGCCGAGCACCTGCCGCCGGCCCGAGCGCTCGACACGCTGCTGGAGATGCTCCGGGAGGAAGAGGACGACCAGACGATCCTGAAGACCGTGGCGGCACGGGCCGAGGCGGCCTTCGAGACCTTCGCCGCGATGGCCACCTCGGCGGGCCCCGAGCGGGTGACGGTGGCCCTGCGGCTCACCCGGCACCTCACCCACCCCGGGGTGGCCGGGCTGGTGGAGCGCCTGGCCGATGCGCCGGCGCCGGCGGTCCGCCGGGCCGTCGCCGACCTGCTCCACGACCGCACCGACCTCTGGAACGAGGAGCTGGCCGTGGCCCTGTCCGCCGACCCGGTGCCCGAGGTGCGGGTGGCGGCGGCGCGCGCCCTCGCCGCCTCCCAGCGAACCGAGGCGCTGCTCGCGCTGGCGGTGGACCCCGATCCCTCGGTGCGGCGCCAGGTCGCGTTCGGCATCATCACCGTGCCCCGCCGGCGGGAGCAGGTGCTGGCCCGCCTCCTGGGCGACCCCGACGAGGGGGTGCGGGCGGCCGCCTGGGTCACGGCCCTGCTGCGCGGCGAGCGCCGGACGCTGCCGGCC
>JBFIUJ010000044.1:0-12320 GCA_041607595.1 Gemmatimonadales bacterium
CCTCTTCGAGCACATGATGTTCCAGGGGTCGGAGAACCTGGGGAAGATGGAGTTCATCCGCCTGATCCAGGCGAACGGCGGGGTGCTGAACGGCTCCACCCGGTTCGACTTCACCAACTACTTCGAGATCGTCCCATCGCACAAGCTGGAGACGGCGCTCTGGGCCGAGGCGGACCGGATGCGCGGCCTCGCGATCACTCAGGAGAACCTGACCAACCAGCAGGGCGTGGTGAAGAACGAGGTCAAGGTGAACGTGCTGAACCGGCCCTACGGCGGGTTCCCCTGGCTCGACATGCCGCAGTACGCGAACACCAACTGGCACAACGCGCACAACTTCTACGGCGACCTGGCCGAGCTGGACGCGGCCACGCTGGACGACGTGCAGGCCTTCTTCAAGACCTACTACGCGCCCAACAACGCCGCGATCGCCATCACGGGCGATTTCCAGCCCGATTCCGCCCTCGCGATGGTGCGGCGCTACTTCGGCGCCATCCCCTCCGCCCCGGCGGCGGACCGTCCGGACCTGACCGAGCCGCGGCAGACGGCGGAGAAGCGGTTCACCAAGGTGGATTCGCTGGCCAAGCGGCCGGCGCTGGCCTTTGTCTACCACATGCCGGAGCGGAACTCCCCCGAGTACTACGCGATGGGGTTGATCGACCAGATCCTGCTCCAGGGCAACGACTCCCGGCTCCACCAGGCGCTGGTCCAGCGGGAGGGCCTGACCGGCGGGGTGAACGGCGGGATCAACCTGCTGGGCAACATGTTCAACTACAACGGGCCGATGCTGTGGATGGCCGCGCTCTTCCACGACGCGGACAAGACGCCGGAGCAGATCCTGGCGTCGGTGGACAAGGTCGTGGAAGGGATCCGCACGACGCCGGTGGACCGGCAGACCCTCGACCGCGCCCTGGTGAAGATGCGGTCCAGCCACTACGACCAGGTCTCCCAGTTCTTCGGCTTCGGCCGTGCGGACCTGCTCGCCAGCTTCGCGCTGTTCGACGACGACCCCGGCCGGATCAACCGGATCGAGGCCGAGTTCGCCAAGGTGACCCCGGCGCTCATCCAGAAGACCGCGCAGGAGTATCTGCGGCCCACGGCCCGCACCGTCCTGATGATCGAGCCCAAGGCCGACATGCTCGCAGGAGGCCAGTGATGAAGAGACTCGCGACCGCCGCCGCGCTCCTGCTGGCGACCGCCCTCCCCGTCGCGGCGCAGAAGCAGGCGCCCCCCGAGGGCGGGACCCCCAAGGACTTCCGGCTCGCCCAGGCCAAGACCCTCACCCTGCCGAACGGCATGCGGGTCACGCTGGTGCCCTACGGCGCCGTGCCTAAAACCACGATGGTGCTGGTGATTCGGGCCGGGAACGTGCACGAGGGCCCGGAGCAGGTCTGGCTGGCCGACCTGATGGGCGACCTGATGGAAGAGGGCACCACCACCCGGACCGCCGAGCAGATCGCCAACGAGGCCGCGGGCATGGGCGGGTCGCTCAACGTGAACGTCGCGCCCGACCAGATGACCGTCGGGGGGGACGTCCTCGCGGAGTTCGCGCCGGCCATGGTCCGCCTGATGGCGGACGTCGCCCGGAACCCATCCTGGCCCGCCTCGGAGCTGCCTCGGCTGAAGGCGGACCGGCTGCGCCAGCTCACGATCCAGAAGAGCCAGCCGCAGTCCATGACCCTGGAGGAGTTCCGCCGCGTGATGTATCCGGACCATCCCTACGGCCGGGTGTTCCCCACCGAGGCGATGATCCAGGGCTACACCGTGGACGACGTGAAGGCCTTCTACGCGGCCAACGTCTCGGCCGGCCGGGCACGGCTCTACGTCGGCGGGCGGTTCGACGCCGCGGCCGTGGAAAAGGCGGTGCGCGAGGCGTTCGGGAGCTGGGCGAAGGGGACACCGTCGATGGCTCCCCAGCCCAAGCCGGTCACCCGGCGGGCGGTGCACCTGCTGGATCGTCCGGGCGCCCAGCAGTCCACGATCTACCTCGGGATCCCGGTCATCGACCCCTCCCACGCGGACTACAGCGCGCTGGTCGTGACCAACGCGCTGCTGGGCGGGTCGTTCGCCTCACGGATCACCTCCAACATCCGGGAGGAGAAGGGCTACACCTACTCCCCGTTCAGCCAGGTGTCGGTCCGGTATCGCGACGGATACTGGGTCCAGACGGCGGACGTGACCACGGCGGTGACCGGCGCCTCGCTCACCGAGATCTTCAAGGAGATCGATCGGCTCCAGGCGGAGGCACCCTCGGCCGACGAGCTGAAGGGCATCCAGAACTACTTGGCCGGGACCTTCGTCCTCAGCAACTCGAGCCGGCAGGGCATTCTGAATCAGCTGTCCTTCCGGGACCTGCACGGATTGCCCGACACCTACCTGACCGACTACGTCAAGCGGCTCTATGCGGTGACGCCGGAGGAGGTGCGGCGCATCGCCCAGACCTATCTGCGGGACGAGGAAATGCTGCTGGTGGTGACCGGCGATCGCAGCAAGATCGACGAGCAGGTGAAGCCGTTCGAGGTCGTGCCCTAGTCCCTCCGGCCGCCGACACAGCGAGACGGGGCGCCCTTGTCGGGCGCCCCGTCGCGTTGTCGGACCTCCCTGAAGAGGCTTTCATTCACCGGTCATGCGCGCCTCACCGGCCGAGACCAGCTTGCGGGGGCGCGTCCACGAACCTCGTCCCGGCACTTCCATGAGCCTCTCTCCCCGCGACGCCCTCCGCTCCTGGTTCCTCGGTCCCCGGGGGGAGAACGCCGAGCTACTCGAACGGCTCGTGACCGAGGCCCTGCGGGACCACGTCTTCTGGCGCCGCAACTACCACCCGGAGGACGGGGCGGTCATCCGGGAGACCGACAAGCGCACCGCGGGCTACGAGGACGCGGTGGCGACGCTGACCCAGGAGCTGATGGGGCTCCTGGCCGAGCTGAAGCGGGACGTGCCGTTCTTCAGCGGGCGGTACCAGGGGCACATGCTGTTCGAGCAGACCATCGCGTCCCAAGTGGGCTACTTCGCCGCGATGCTGTACAACCCCAATAACATCACGCTCGAGGCGGCGCCGGTGACGACCCGACTCGAGCTGGAGGTGGCGGCCCAGCTCTCGACCATGCTGGGCTACGATCCGGCCCGCGCCTGGGGCCATCTCACCTCCGGCGGCACGGTGGCGAACTTCGAGGCCCTCTGGATCGCGCGAAACCTGAGCTACCTCCCGGTGGCGGCGGCGGCGGCCGCGCGGGAGCTGGGACACCCGGTGGAGATGGCGCTCCCGAACGGCCAACGGGCCCCGATCGGGTCGCTCGACCTCTGGCAGCTGCTCAACCTCTCCGGGCCGGCCGCGCTCGACGGCTGGGCCGAGCTGGTCGGCTCGGTGCCGCCGCAGGAGCGGCGCGCGGCCCTGGAGCGGCACACGCTGGCCACCGCGGGCTATCAGGAGTACACCCGCCGGCTGGCGGCGAGCTACGGGGACCCCCTGCCGGACGCGGTGGTGCTGGTGGCCGCGACGGCGCACTACTCGTGGGAGAAGATCGTGCGGGCCCTCGGCATCGGGAGCGACCGCCTGGTGTTCGTCCCGGTGGACGAGCGCTATCGCATGGATCCTGACGCCCTGTGGGAGCAGCTGGAGCGGTTCGCGGCGACCCGGACACCGGTGCTAGCCTGCGTCGCGGTGTGCGGCACCACGGAGGAGAGCGCGGTGGATCGGCTCGACCAGGTGCTGGAGGTGCGGGCGCGGGCGGAGCAGGAGCTGGGCATCAGCTTCCACCTGCACGCGGACGCCTGCTACGGCGGGTATGCGGCGGCCGTGACCTGGAAGGCGGACGGCACGCGGCGCCGGGCCGAGGAGATCCGGGCCGCCACCGGGGCGAGCTGGCCCAGCGACGAATGGGTGCAGTCCATGGTCGCGCTCGCGTGGGCCGACTCGGTCACCATCGACCCGCACAAGCTGGGCTACGTGCCCTATCCCGCGGGGGCGATCCTGGTGCGCGACCGGCGGGCCCGGGAGCTGGTGGCCGTGGATCCTCCCTACCTGGACGGGGGCGGCGACGACGAGCGCTACTTCGGCCGCTTCATCTTCGAGGGCTCGAAGCCGGGCGCGGCCGCGGCGGCGGTGTGGCTGAGCCACCAGGTGCTCCCGCTCGACGAGCGGGGCTATGGCTATCTGGTCGAGCGCACCGTGCTCGGCGCCCGCCGGCTCCACCGCGCCCTGGGCGAGGGCGATCTTGGGCCCTTCCGCGCCGTGTCGCTGCCGGAGCCGGACATCAACATCGTCTGCTGGGTGATGCACCACCCGACCCTGGCGAGCCTGGCGGAGATCAACGCGTTCAACGGGGAGGTGTATCGGGACCTGAGCCTGGGCCGTCCGTCGGGACCGCCCGACTACATCGTGACCCGGACCCGCCTCCGGTCGCCCACCTACGACGGCGCGGCTCCGCCGCTGCTGGCGGCGCTCGGGGTCTCCCTGGAAGAGTGGAAAGCGGCGGGCGAGGAGGGGCTGCTGGTGCTTCGCTCGACGGTCATGGATCCGTTCGTCGCGGACGACCGGGGCACCGACCACGTCGCCGGAATGCTCGCCGCGCTCCGCCGGGCCGGGGAGCGGGCGCTCGCGGCGATGGGAAAGAGCCCCTAGCCCCCGCGCAGCGCGCGACCCGCCGGCGAGGAGCGCCGCCCGTCGCGCAACGCGACGGCGCCGTTCACCAGCACCGGGCCGATGCCCACCGGGTACTGGAACGGCTCGGTGAAGGTCGCGCGGTCCGAGACGGTGGAGGGGTCGAAGACCACGAGATCACCCGCCGCGCCTGTCGCAACCTTGCCGCGATCCCGGAGCCGGAGCCGCGCGGCGGGGAGGCCGGACATCTTGTGGACCGCCTGGGCGAGGGAGAGCACGCCGCGCTCCCGCACGTAGTGCCCGAGGACCCGGGGGAAGGTGCCCAGGCCCCTCGGGTGCGGATGGCCGCGGCGCGCCGGCCCTGCGACCGCCCACGCGCCGCCGTCGCTGCAGACCATCCCCAGCGGGTGCGCGAGGAAGCGCTCCAGGTTCTCCTCGCTCATCGCGAACCCCACCATCCCCACGGCGCCCCGGCTCCGGGTCAGGAGCGCCACCGTCAGCTCGTAGGGATCGGCGCCGAGCGCGGCGGCGTAGGCGCCGAGCCTCTGACCTTCCGCGGCCTTGTCCTCCTCCGCGGCGACGCTGGTGAGCATCACGTGGTCCCACCCGCCGATGGACTCGACCTTCGCCAGGCACGCCGCGCGCAGCGCCGAGGCCGAGTCGCCGGCGGTGAGCCGCGCGAGGAACGCCTCGCCGCCGCCCGAGCGGCTCTCGGCCGGGAAGAGGTTGGCGAGCCCGGTCTGGTAGGCGGTGTAGGGATAGCGGTCGAACGCGGTGTCCACCCCCGCGGAGCGGGCGCGCTCGATCCGCTCGAGCGCCGCGTCGATCTTGCTCCAGTTGCGCGTGCCCTGGGTCTTCAGGTGGGAGACTTGCAGCGGACAGCCGGCGCCGCGGGCGACGGCGATCGCCTCCTCGATGGCCTCGAGCAGCCGGTCGTCCTCGTTCCGCATGTGGCTGGCGTAGGGGAGCCGCCGGGACGCGAGCGGCCGGCAGACGGCGACGAGCTCGTCCAAGGAGGCGAAGGCGCCCGGGGTGTACTCGAGCCCGGAGGAGGCTCCGCAGGCGCCGTCCGCCAGCGCCTCCCGCACCAGGCGCGTCATATGCTCGATCTCTTGGACCGTCGCGGGGCGGTTCTCGTTGCCGATCACGACGCTCCGCACGGTGCCGAGCCCCACCATGCTCGCGACGTTCACCGCCGGGCGCAGGCGATCGATTTCCGAGAGGAGGTCGCGCATCCGGGGAAAGAGCCGAGCCCGCTCGTCGCCCGCGGCGGGCTCCGCCCGTCGAGGCGCACGCGACCCGCCGTCCTGCCCGACGACCACGGTCGTGACGCCCTGGCGGACCACCGACTCGGCCATCGGGTCGTCGAACAGCGTGCCGTCGGCGTGGGAGTGGATGTCGATGAACCCCGGCGCCACGGCGAGGCCGCGGGCGTCGATCTCCTCGGCGCCGGCTCCGGCGAGGCGAGGTCCCACGGAGACGATGCGGCCGGCGTCGATCGCGACGTCGGCCTCGACCGCGGCGGCCCCGGTGCCGTCGAAGACCGATCCCCCACGCACCACGACGTCCCAGGCCGGGCGCCGCCGGATCCAGGGAAGCGGGAAGGCGGCGGCGATGGTGGCGGCGCCGGCGGAGACGACGAAGGAGCGGCGGGAGTGTGCCATGGCGCCAATGATACGGCCGGGAGGGCAGCCGAGTAAGATCCCATGCGGCGTCTGGGCCCGTTCCTTGCTAGATCCTGTGCGGCACCTCAGCACCGAAGCGTCCTGAGGATGAAGGGCCGGAGACTTGGCCGCACGCCCCTTCCCCCCGATCACCGATCGTTACAGGAGAGACCGAGCACCGTGGTCCGGCGATATCGCATGACCGCATTGTCCGCGCTGGCTGCATGTTGGATCGCCGCCTGCGGCACCACCGAGCCCCCGGCTCCGGTGGTCGGGGTGACGCTCGCTACCCGGGCGGACACCCTCTGGGCGGACTCCACCCGCCAGCTCACCGTGCTCCCGACCGACGCCGCCGGAAACGCCGTGTTCGGGCGCACGGTGTTCTGGACCAGCAGCGATCCGGCGGTGGCGTCGGTGGAGGACGGGCTCGTGACCGGGCGGGCCACCGGAGAGGCCTGGATCACCGCGACGGTCGAGGAGCGCCAGGACAGCGCCCGGATCACCGTCTGGCGGCCATTCCTGGCCCGGACGATCTCGGTCGCCGGCGATTTGGCCTGCGCGAGCGACCTGGTCGGGCGCCCCTGGTGCTGGGGATTCAACTGGGCCGGCGCCGTCGGGGTGGGGACCACCGAGTTCGCTGTGCCCGCACCGGCGCCGGTCTTTCGTCGGACGCTTGAGGGCGTCACCGCCATGGGGGACCACGCCTGCGGACTCGATGGCGGCGTGGCCTGGTGTTGGGGCTACAACGGCAGCGGCCAGCTCGGGGACGGGACGATCCGCGGCTCCGTCCTGCCCATTCCCGTGAGCGGCGGCCTCACCTTCTCGGCGCTCGGCGGGAGCGAGGGCACGACCTGCGGCCTTTCCGGGGGCACCGCGTTCTGCTGGGGGCGAACCGGGCCCTCCCCCCCCCACGCCTTCCCGCAGCCCGTGGTGACCAACCTGCGCACCATCACGGTCGGATACTTCCATGTGTGCGCTCTCGATGCCGGCTCCCGCGCCTACTGCTGGGGCTCGAACATCTATGGTCAGCTCGGCGGCTCCACCGGGTTCGGTGCCGTGGACGACGGGCGCGTCTTCGTGAGCCTCGCCGCCGGTGGGCTCCATACCTGCGCGGTATCCTCCGGGGGCACGGCTTCGTGCTGGGGCAGGAACTACTTCGGGCAGCTGGGCGACGGGGGCACGACCGATCGATCGGCTCCCACCGCGGTCTCGGCTCCGACCGGACTCACCTTCTCCGCGGTCACCGCGGGCGATGTGCACACGTGCGCGGTGACGTCGCAGGGGCAGGCCTTCTGCTGGGGGAACAACGCGGAGGGTGAGCTGGGGGACGGCACGACGACCGTGCGACGAATCCCCACCCCGGTCGCCACCAGTCTGCGGTTCACCGAGCTCGCGGCCGGACATGCGTTCACCTGCGGCCTCACGGCGGAGGGCCCGGTCTTCTGCTGGGGCTCGAACGGGGCCGGCCGACTCGGAATCGACAGCCGGGTCGCGAATCAACTACAGCCGCTGGTGCCCGTGCTTCTGCGCCGCGGTCAGGAGGGGCGGTGAGCCGTCGCCTGCTCCTGGCCGGCGTGGCGCTCCTCGGACTCGGGTGCCGAGACGAGCCCGCGGGGCCGCCGGACCCGACGCCGGTGGCGCGGGTGGCTCTCACGCCTGCCGCCGACTCCGTCCTGCTCGACGGCACGGTGACGATCGGAGTGCGGGCCGAGGCGGCGGACGGCCGAGAGATCCGGGGGCGCCCGGTCACCTGGTCGCTGGAAGACTCGGCCCTGGCTCGAGTCTCTCCCACCGGCGTGGTGACGGCGCTCGCCCCCGGGCGAATCGTCGTGCGCGCCGCCGTCGACGGCGTGTCGGGCACGGCGTCGCTCACGAGCCACGGGCTCCGCTTCGTGAGCCTGACGGCCGGCAACGAGGCGACCTGCGGCCTTACCACGGACGAGGCCGTCTACTGCTGGGGCAGCAACCGCTACGGGCAGCTGGGCACCGGAAGCCCGGACACCTCCGCGGCGTTTGTTCCACGGCGCGTGGCGACCAACGCGCGGATCGCGCAGGCGGCGCTCGGCGGTGCCACCGGCTGCCTCGCGACCGTGACCGGCGAGGGGTGGTGCTGGGGGGAACGGTCCACTCGGACGAACGGCGCGCCGGAGCGCGTCGGGGAGGGGCTGACGTTCTCCGCGCTGGTCCCCAGTGGGCTGGCGCACACCTGCGGTCTTGCCACTGACGGCCGGGGGTATTGCTGGGGAAACAACACGTACGGCCAGGTGGGGGACGGAACGCGCCTGGCGCGTAACACGCCGGTGAGCGTCAGCGGGGGTCACCTCTTTGCGCAGATCAGTTCTGGCGGAGTCGGGCATACCTGCGCCCGGGACCTCTCCGGCCGAGCCTGGTGCTGGGGCGACGATACCGCCGGCCAGCTGGGGCACGACACGACCTACGGGAGCCTCACGCCGGTCCCGACCGGACCGCTACCAGCGGCGAGCAGCCCGAGCGCCTCGGAGCACCGCACCTGCGTACTCGCTGCCGGGGAGGCCTGGTGCTGGGGGGGGAAGCCGTTCCACCATGCCCGGAAGCTTCGAGTCCTTCCGGAAGTGGAAGCCGGCGGGCTCGGTCTCCTGCAGGTCAGCGAGGGATGGCAGCACACTTGCGCGCTGGATGCATCGGACACGGCCTGGTGCTGGGGAGCTAACGCGCACGGGCAGCTGGGGCGCGGGACACTCGGGCAGCAGAACGTCGAATACGCGCCGACTTCCGTCGTCGGTGGAAAGACCTTCCAACAGATCGCCGCCGGGGAGCTCTTCCACACCTGCGCGCTGGATACGGCGGGGGCCGCCTGGTGCTGGGGTGACGGTGGATCCGGCCAGCTGGGCGATGGGGGGACTTCAAGCCGCTCCGCCCCGGTCGCGGTCTCCGCGGGTATCGCGTTTGGGTCGATCAGCGCCGGAGAAGACCTCTCCTGCGGCGTCGCGGTCGACGGGACCGGCTACTGCTGGGGACTCGCTGGTGCCATCGGGTCACCGGTCACCACCAATCAGCTGACGCCGGTGCGCGTGGACGGCGGGCTCCGATTCGACGTCATCCACGCGGGCGGCGGATTCTCCACGCCGAGCTGCGGCCTCACCACGACGGGCGAGGCCTGGTGCTGGGGGAGCGGACGCGGGGGGGCACTGGGCAACGGCACCACAGACGACAGCGCTGTCCCCGTCCCGGTCTTCGGCGGCCACACGTTCACGCGCCTCAGCGTCGCCCGGGGACGAGCGTGCGCGGTGACCTCCGGAGGTGAGGCGTGGTGCTGGGGTGCCAACCGCGCCGGGGCCAACGGGGACGGCACGATCACCAACAGCCTGGTGCCAGTTCGGGTCGCCTCGGGTCTGACCTTCACCGACATCGCCGCCGGATACGAGCACACCTGCGGCACGGCGAGCGGGGGGGTGGTCCACTGCTGGGGGGACAACCGCCAGGGGCAGTTTGGCAACGGCGTGACGACCGACAGTCCGGTGCCCGTGGCAGTCATCGGCGGGCTTGCCTTCGCGAGAATCGAGACCGGCGGGTACTCCACCTGCGGCCTGACGGTGGCGGGCGACTCCTACTGCTGGCCGTCCACCGCCACCCGTGGCCCGCAGCTCGTGAGCCACGGGCGCCAGTACCGCGACTTCGCCCCCGGGGACTGGCACACCTGCGCGGTGGCAACCGATGGGGCCGTGTACTGCTGGGGGTCGAACCACTTCGGCCAGCTCGGCGACGGGCGCACGAGTCAGTCCCTCAGGCCGGTGCGGGTGCTCGCGGGCTTCGACGCGGCGTCGATCGTGGTGGGACTGGAGCACTCCTGCGCGCTCAGCACGGCAGGCGAAGCGTGGTGCTGGGGAGCGAACCACTACGGGCAGCTCGGCGTTCGACCCATTTCCGGCGGGATCGTGTACCCGGTCCGCGTGTCGGGGCAGCTCCCGCCGTCACCCTGAACAGCCGGCGAATCCAAGCGGCGGCTCAGACCGCGCACCCGCTGAAGAAAGGTTCACCGCGGCTTCACCCTCCGTTCAACTGGGCCAGGCTATGAGAATGCTGGACCCTGAGAGCCCTACGGGGCGAGGAGGGTGATCATGTTGACCGCGCCGACGCCGCTGCGCGCTGCGGCACTGCTGGCGATCACTGCGGTGATCGCGTGTCAGGAAGGACAGAAGGTTCCGGAGGAGATGACGCAGGATGCGATGGCGATCCCGGCCACCTCCGCCCCGGCCACCTCCGCCAGACAGGACCTCCTGCTCGCCACCGCGATGGTCGCCCTCCCCCCGGAGAACATCTCCCCGGCCGACCTGCCGGACCCCGGCTCCTACGAGGCCAAGCTCGTGGTGCAGTACTGCGGGCAGTGCCACGCCATCCCGGCCCCCGCGATGCACAGCGCCTCCGACTGGCCCAGCGTCGTCCGGCGGATGTGGCTGCGCATGGAGCGACTGCCGGACAGCCTCGAGGTGGCGGTCCCGATGGCCGGCGATCGGGTGACCCTGCTGCGCTACCTCAACGCCAACGCCCTTCGGGTGAGCGGGGCGACCCTCCCGGCCGGGCTGGGCCGCGACGAGTTCGCCACGGTCTGCAGCCGGTGTCATGCATTGCCGGACCCGAGGGTCCACTCCCCGCAGGACTGGCCGGCGGTGTTCATGCGGATGGAGGGCAACATGGAGCGGATGAAGGTGCGGCCGCCGACGCCGGAGGAGACCAGCCGCATCCTCCAGTACCTGCAGGCGGGCCACGGCGCGGCCTAGGCCGGGCGCGCGGCGGCGGCCTCAGCCGGTCGAGCCGGC
Organism: Gemmatimonadales bacterium; assembly: GCA_041607595.1. Classification (GTDB taxonomy): domain Bacteria; phylum Gemmatimonadota; class Gemmatimonadetes; order Gemmatimonadales; family GWC2-71-9; genus JBFIUJ01. The sequence goes on from JBFIUJ010000044.1 coordinate 11,058, forward strand.
CGGTAGGTCCCTCAGGGCCGAGATGAGACCCTCGATGTCCTCCCTCGTGGTCCGGTAGCCGACCACGCAGATCCGGAGCGCGAACGCGCCGCGCAGCCGAGTGGAGGAGAGGAAGAAGCGCCCGCCCGCGTTGAGTTGCTCGAGCAGCCGCTCGTTGAGGCGATCCAGCGCCGCCGGATCGTCGAGGCCCGCCGGGCGGGCGCGGAAGCACACGACGCTGAGCCGCGCGGGCGAGAGGATCTCGAACCCGGGCTCGGCCCGAAGCAGGGCCTCGGCTTCATGGGCGAGCGACATCGCCCCGGCGATCGCCTCGCGCAGCGCCGCCACCCCGTAGTACCTCACCGAGAGCCAGACCTTGAAGGCCCGCGCGTAGCGGGTCAGCTGCTCGCCGTAGTCCGCGAAGTTGACCGCCTCGCCGGCGGCCTCGACGTCGCGCAGGTACTCCGGGAGGATGTGAAACGCGTCCCGGAGCCGAGCGGGGTCGCGCACGAGCAGGCACCCGCACTCGAAGGGCACGAAGAGCCACTTGTGCGGGTCGAGGGTGACGCTGTCCGCCCGCGCGATGCCGGCGAGCGCGCCGCGTCCCCGCTCGGTGAGCGCGGCGAACCCGCCGTAGGCCGCGTCGATATGGAGCCAGAGGCGCTCCCGCCCGCAGAGGTCGGCCAGCGGGTCGAGCGGATCCACCGCGCCCGTGTTGGTGGTGCCCGCGCTCGCCGCCACGCAGAAGGGAAGGAGGCCGGCGGCCCGGTCCCGTGCGACGGCGTCCGCCAGCGCGTCCATCCGCAGCCGGAACTCCCCGTCCACCGCCAGCGCCCGTACCTGGTCCCGCGGAATCCCGGCGATCCATGCCGCGCGGACTATCGCGGAGTGCGCCTGGTCCGAGGTGTAGAGGACGAGCCGAGGCAGGTCCGCCGACCGCTCGCCGATGGCCGCGTGCCGAGCGGCGACGATCGCGGTGAAGGTCGCGGCCGACCCGCCGGAGGTGAGCAGGCCGCCGGTTCCCTCCGGCATCCCGAGCCAGGTTCGAAACCAGTCGAGCACGGTGAGCTCGAGCTCGTTCGGACCCGCGGCCACCGGCCACACGCCGGCGAAGAAGTTGAATCCGGTCGCGATCCAGTCGCCCAGGATCGCCGGATAGGTGGGGCAGCTCTGAACGTACGCCATGAAGCCCGGGTGGGGCTCCCGCACGTGGTAGGGGAACACGCGCTCGCGCAGGAAGGTCAGGAGCTCGTCGAAGTCGGCGGGCTCCTCCGGCGCGGGCCC
>JBFIUJ010000045.1:0-12264 GCA_041607595.1 Gemmatimonadales bacterium
TCCTGCAGTCCCTGGACCGAGTGGCAGGAGGCGCATTCCGCCTTGCTCCCGTGGTGCGGCTCGTGGCAGGAGGCGCAGGTCCTGACCTCCGGCGGTGTGGCGAGCGTGACCGGCGTGGTGTGGCACTCGAGGCACGTCGTCTGGGAGTGGTCCTCGTGTCGGAAGCTCACGGACCGCGGCCGGGCCGGATGCTTCGGCGTGGTGACCGTGACGGTGGCCTGCTTGGCCACCGCCAGGACGTCCTGGCGGTGGCACTGCGCGCAGTCGCTCTGCTTCGGGGCCCGGTGGTGGCAGATCTGGCACCCGCGCGGCACCTCGAAGGTGAGGAGGCCGTGCTGGGACTCTGAGGCGTGGCAGACGATGCAGGCGAGCTTCTTGTGCGGGGCGTGCGGAAAGGAGTCGAACACCTCCTGGGGATGCGCCCACGGAGGCGGCAGGGGCGGCGGCCGGCTCTCGTCGGACTCCACGTCCCCCTTGCCGCGCGGCGGACGGTCCACCTGGTCGAGGAGGAGCGTGGTCTCCCGCAGCGCCTCGGTCGTGTCGAACCGGACCGGAGGCAGGCGCCCTCCGACGGCCCTGGCCCGCACCTCCTGGTGGCAGCCTTCGCAGTCGCTGGCATCCACCGCGGCCTGGTGGGGCTGGTGGCAGGTCTGGCACTGCTCGGCGACCTTGCGGTGGGTCTTGCCGACGTGGAACGCCTCCCGGGCCCAATCCGCGTGGCAGCCGGCGGTCGCGCAGGTGCTCTGGGCGTCTGCCGGGCGCTTCTGCTCGTGGGGGTTGTGGCACATCCCGCAGGTGCCCCGGTGGGGGTCCCGCACCGGGTCATACTCCGAGACGCGACCCTCCATCTCGTGGCAGGAGAAGCACTGCTTCTCCGCGGGCACCAGGGTGCCGGCGGCGCTGTCGCGGGTGGCCAGGGCCGGGACGTCCAGCGTGAACTGGTGGCAGGTGGCGCAGTGGAGGTCGGTCTCCCCCGCCATCCGGCCCAGCTCGATCTCCTGCGAGATGTGGCAGCCCGCCTGGGCGCAGGTGCTGTCCACTGGGACAAAGCGATGGACCTCCAGCCCGTGGCAGGTGACGCACTGCACGTCCTTGAGCGCCGTGGAGTCCGACTCGAGGTGGGTCCGGTGCCCCGCGGTGGAGGCGATATGCCGCCACACCTCCGGCTCGCCGGTCACGTGACAGCGCGTGCAGACCGCGTTGGCCACCTTGGCGTGGGGCTGGATCTCGGTCGGACGTTCCGCGACCCAGAGGTAGAGCTGCCGGGTGCTGGCCCAGATCGACTGCTGGTGGCAGTCGTGGCAGGAGAGGCTGTCGTGCTTGCCGGCCTGGGCGAAGCGCCCGAAGGGGTTCTCCATCACGTGGCAGCCGGTGCAGAACCCGTTGTCGTGCTGCATGTAGTCCCAGCTCACCGTGCCGGCTCCCGCCACGGACACGAGCGCCACCAGGCCGGCTACGGCCAGGCCGATCTTCACTCCCCGCTCCCGGGTCCCGATCCACTGCAGGATCGGCGCACGGCGCTTCCAGAGGTACCAGGCCAGGACTCCCGCCACCGCCACGCCCAGGATGAACCCTCCGATCTGGATCCACTGGGGCACGCCGAAGATGAAGCGGACGAGCTCGGCCACGCCTCCCGGCAGGGGCGACTCCACGACCACCGAATCTTGGGGGGCTGGGGCAGGGAACCAGAGACTCATGCGAGGATGGCGCTCCGTGATGCGTGGGGCGAGGCGGGATCGAAGGCGCCGATCGTCCCCCGGGCCCTGGGGCAGCGGGCGGCGGCGCCCAAGGGAGTCTGCACCGGGAGGGCCGCGCGCGAAAGGGGCACGGTCCACGGTACGGCGCCCGGACGCAGAGCGGCCCTGGCCTGAGCCAGGGCCGCCTGCGTTGGTGTGGGAAGAGTCATGTCGCCGATGGCTACTGGGCGGCCGATCGGGCCGAAACCAGCGGCGCGCCGGGCTTGACCGCGTCGAGGCTCTTCCGCATGAGGGCCTGGACCGGTGCCGGCGGGGCCGTCAGACCGTAGGTCGTCCGGACGTGGTCGATGCTGGCGCTGACGAGCGCCTTGAGCAGGAACGGGTTGTGGACGCCCTTGGAGTTGTCGGAATTCCCCTGGTTCCGCTCCGCGGCGAGGCGCACGTTGAACTCGGCTCCCTCCGCCGCGGTGATGACGGCGTCAGCGGTGAACTCCGCGGGCCGCGTCTGCTTGACCGTCGGGAGGTACCCGGCGTCCGTCGGCGCCGCGTCGATCGTGCCGTTGTTGTTTGAGTCGATCCACAGGACCCGGGCCAGGTTTTCGATGTCGTTCCGCGTGCCGTTGAGCAGCTGCACCGCGATGGCGCCGGAGGCGTGGCAGCCGGACGGCGTGCAGGAGGCGAAGCTCCGCGCGGTGGCCGTGTAGGCGCAGGTCTTGTCCGCCGTCGGCTTCCCTTCCGCGTCGAGGCAGGGGTCCGGGCGGAAGAGGTGGCCCGTCGCCTGGAAGACGAAGTTGCCGGACGCCGGGTCGGTGACTCGGAACCCGTTCACGTGGCACCCGGCGCATAGCCGCGGATTCCGGTCGGACGCGTGGGAGGCCAGCACCGCATCGTTGCTGTACACGAAGTTCGGAGGACGGTAGCCGGCCGTGCCGAGGAGCACCGCGCCCTGCGGCGCGTGCGGCCGAACGCCCTGGCTCGATCCCGGGGCCGGCTCGTTCCGCCGCATGTGGCATCTCATGCAGAGGTTCTGCTCCGGATCGGGCGTGTCGATCGCGAAGCGCAGCTGCGCCGAATTGGGCGAGCCGTGGGGGTCGTGGCACACCGTGCACGTCACCGGGAAGAAGCCCGTAGAATCGCGCTCGACGTAGTTCGCGGTCTCGCCCCAGGCCCGCAGAGTGGCCTTGCCGTCGTGACAGGTATTGCACCCATCACGGCTGGCGACGCTGGTGATCACGTTCGCGTGGCGGGACTGGTTCCACTCCTCGGCGAACGGGTGGTGCGTCCCCGAGTGGCAGCTGGCGCAGCTCGCCGTGGTATCCGCGATGTGCGCCCGCGCGAACGGCCAGTTGGTCCGAAGGTCCGGCTCGGTGACGTGGTTCAGGCCGGGGCCGTGGCAGCTCTCGCATTGGACGTCGAAGTAGGCCGAGTCCCGGACCGCGTCGTGCCCGACCGTGCCGGTCGCCCGGTTGCCCCGCGCGTTGATCGTGTGGCAGCCGTAGCAGAAGGCCTGAGAGTTGGGGTTGCTCGCCAGCGTCTGGTAGGCCGAGGCGTGGGCCGTGCCCTTCCAATCCCGCTGGGTGCCGACGTGGCAGTTGCCGCAGGTGGTCTGCTTGGTGGAGGCGGTGAAGTAGCCCAGGAAGCCGCTCGAGGCGTCGGGCGGCGGATTGAACGGCTCTCGATCCCGGAAGACGATCGTCTCCGTCGTACAACCGGTCACCAGGAAGAGTGCCACCAGGCCGAGGGAGAGAAGCAGACGAGGAGTGCGCATAAACCACCTGTTTGGCTGCGGACGCGTGGACTGCACCTGGAACCTGCATGGAATCCCGGGACGCGGGCAACGCCTCCGGGATTCTACGGGCCTTACTTCACGCCAAAAGGCCACACCTTCATGCGACCTTCAGACATTCCTTAGTCCCAGTCCGGGCCTCCGTACTGTCCCGGATCTCATTCGGGGAGGAATATGCCGTCCGCAGGGTGAGGAGTCCGTGAAGGCGCGGTGAGAGCCTTCCCTCGTATCGAGCCCGCCCCGGATCTGGGGTGGCAGGGGACGATGGGTCTCAGGGGCGGTTCAGACCGCCCGCTCGTCGGGGGCACCCGCGCCTTCGCGGGCCCACCGCAATGTCAGAGCCGGCCGCCCGCGGGGTTCGCGGGCGACCGGCCGGGTTGGAGGATTGGGGCAGGGAGGTGCCGCGAGCCTGATGGCCCGCGGCCGCTCCCCGTCAGCGCTGCGCCACCGGGTACGGGACCGCCAGCGAGCGCTCGATCAGCGCCCGTACCGCGGCGGGCGGCGCCGGCAGCGGCGGATAGGTCCGCTGCAGCTCGTTGATGCTGGCGCTCAGGAGCGCGCGGGCCAGGAACGGGTTGTGCACGCCGAGCGAGCCGTCGCCGTTGTCGTACCGGCCCTCACCCACCAGCCGCACGTTGAACTCGGCACCCTCGGCCGCCGTGATCACCTGGTCCACGGTGAACTCGCCCGGGGTGCGCTGCCGGATCGTGGGCAGGTAGCCCGCGTCCGTCGGCGCGGCGTCGATGGTCCCGTCACCGTCCGTGTCCACCCAGAGGGTGGCCGCCAGGTTCTCCAGGTCCGCCCGGAACCCGGTCAGGATGGATGCCGCGGTCGCCCCGTCCGCGTGGCAGCCGGACTGGGCGCACGCCCGGAAGCTCCGAGCCGTCGCGGTGTAGGCGCAGTCCCGATCGTTGGTGGGCCGCCCCTGCGCGTCCAGGCAGGGGAGCGGTCGGAAGAGATGGCCCGTCGCCTGGAAGACGAAGTTGCCGGACGCGGGATCGGTCACCTCGTACCGGAACACGTGACACCCGGCGCAGAGCCGCGGGTTGCGCTCCGAGGCGTGCGTCGTGAGCGCGCGCAGGGTGTCGTAGGTGAACCCGGCCGGCCGGTATCCGGCCGAGCCGAGCACGACCGCGCCCTGCGGCGCGTGCGGCCGGACCCCGTAGGAGCTGCCGCCCGCCGGCTCGGTGCGCCGGATGTGGCACCGCATGCACAGGTTCAGCTCGGGATCCGGCGTATCGATGGCGAACCGGAGCTGCGCCGAGTTGGGCGAGCCGTGCGGATCGTGGCACACCGCGCAGGTGGTCGGGAAGACGCCCGCGGAGTCGCGCTCGACGTAGTTCGCGTTCTCGCCCCAGGCCCGCAGCGCGGCCTTGCCGTCGTGGCAGCTGTTGCACCCTTGGCGTGAGGCCGCGGAGGCGACGACGCTGGAGTGGCGGGACTGCCCCCACTCCTCCGCGAAGGGATGGTGCGCGCCCGAGTGGCAGCTGGCGCAGCTCGCCGTGGTGTCCGTGATGCCCGCCCTGGCGTAGGGCCAATTGGCCGGGAGATCCGGCTCGGTCACGTGGTTGAGCCCGGGGCCGTGGCAGCTCTCGCACTGGACGTCGTAGTACGCCGTGTCACGGACCGCGTCGTGGCCCACCGTGCCGGTCGCCCGGTTGCCCCGCGCCGAGATCGTGTGGCAGCTGAAGCAGAAGCTCTGGGCGTTCGGGTTGCTGGCCAGCGTGCGGTAGGCGTCGGCATGGGCCGTGCCCTTCCAGGCACGCTGGGTGCCCACGTGGCAGTTGCCGCAGGTGGTCTGCTTGGTGGAGGCGGTGAAGTAGCCCAGGAAGCCGCTCGAGGCATCGGGCGGCGGATTGAAAGGCTCCCGGTCCCGGAAGACGATCGTCTCCGTCGTGCAGCCGGTCACCACGAAGAGGGCCACGAGGCCGAGCGAGAGAAGCAGACGAGGAATGCGCATGGAACCACCTGGGGGCTGCGGGCGCCGCCGCTGTCGAGCGTCTTGTGGACTGCACCGGAACCCGTGTGTGGTCCCTTCGGTGCGGGCAACGCCTCCGTGATTCTACAGGCCTCCTGTGAGGCCCATCGACCGCATCTTCATGCGATCACTGGAAGTCTTCCGGCCCTGGCCTCCGTAATGTACCGGATGCCATTGGGGGCCAATATGGTCTGTGCGGTATGAGGAGACCATGAAGGGGTAGTGAGGGCTCCCTTGCCTAGGCTCCCGCCACTCGGAGCAGACGGATCCGCTCCTCCCGTTCCCGCTCGTCCAGGACGCGCCGAAGCGAGCCGACCTCGCCCCGCCAGGCGGGCGCGAGCCGGTGCTCTAGCGAGTTCACCTGGCGGCTGGTGCGGGCCAGCGCCTCGCCCAGGCGCCGGAGCCGAAGCTCACGCGCCGCCGCATCCAGCAGGAGCTCGGTCAGCGTCTCGAAGCGGCGGGCCGCCGTCGCGGCTGCCGGGCCGGTCGCGGACGGGGCCGCGCCCCGGGCCTCGGGCGTGCGCACGACCGGGCCGAGCCGCACCAGATCCGCCGCCGGCACGCCCCAGACCGGCCTGGGCTCGAGCGCGATGGCCACCTCCCGCAGCGGCCTCCCGAAGGCCGCGAGGCCGGTCCGTCCATGCAGGCCCAGGGCCGGCCAGAGCGCGGCATAGGCCCGGGCAGCCTGGTCCTCGATCGCGACCCTCGCCTCGACCGCGGGTCGGGCGAGGCGGAACAGCTCCGTCACCAGCGCCTCCCGCTTGCGGCGGAGGAGGGTGACGCTCCGGCCCAGGCGCTCGAGTCGCCGGCGAGCCCGGATGAGGCTCATCCGAGTCGGGGGCAGCCGCGGGCCGATCATGCCCCCCGCTCCCGCCGTGCGGCCCGCTCGGCCCAGACGCGGTCCGGCAGGCGGGCGAGATCCTGCCGCGGCAGGGACTCCAGGAGCCGCCACCCCGCTTCCACGGTCTCGGCGATGGTCCGGCGCCGCTTCCCCTGATCCAGGAACTCGCGCTCGAACCGCTCGGCGAAGTCGAGCGCCCGGCGGTCCGCCGAGGCGAGGCCGGCCTCGCCCACGATCGCGGCCATGAGCCGGGCCTCCCGCCCCCGGCTGTAGAGGGCGTAGAGCTGGTCCGCCCAGATCCGGTGCTCGGGCACCGTGCGCTCCGGGCCGATGCCGGCGTTCATCAGCCGAGAGAGCGAGGGCAGGACGTCCACCGGCGGGAATATCCCGCGGCGGTGCAGCTCCCGGCTCAGGACCAGCTGGCCCTCGGTGATGTAGCCGGTCAGGTCCGGGATCGGATGGGTGATGTCGTCCTCCGGCATGGTGAGGACCGGGATCTGCGTGAGCGAGCCGGGCCGGCCGGCCAACAGCCCCGCGCGCTCGAACAGGGTGGCGAGGTCGGTGTACATGTCGCCGGGAAACCCTCGCCGGCCCGGGATCTCGCGCCGGGCCGCGGCGATGTCGCGCAGCGCCTCGCAGTAATGGGTGAGGTCCGCCAGGACCACCAGCACGTGGAGGCCCGCGTCGAAGGCGAGGAACTCGGCCGCCGTCAGGGCGAGCCGGGAGGCGAGCAGGCGCTCGATCGTGGGGTCTCGGGCTTCGTTCAGATAGAGCACGCTGCGCTCCATCGCCCCGCTCCCCTCGAAGCGCTCGAGGAAGGCCCGCGTCTCCCGCGCCGTGATGCCGATGCCCGCGAAGACCACGGCGAAGGGTTCCCCGCCGGGCGCGCGAGCCCCCTCAACGATCCGGGCGGCGAGCTCGAGGGCGGGCAGCCCGGCGCCGGAGAAGACGGGCAGCTTCTGCCCCCGCACCAGGGTGTTGAGCCCGTCGATGGCGGAGAGCCCGGTCTCGATGAACTCGGCGGGCCGGCAGCGCCGAGCCGGGTTCATCGGGGCCCCGCCCAGCGGCCGCGCCGCCTCGCCGACCGGCGGCGGGAGCCCGTCGCGCGGCATCCCGGCCCCGTCGAACGCGCGCCCCAGGAGCTCTCGGCCCACCGGGGTCGTGGCCACGTCGCCGGTGAGGGTGACGTCCGCCCGCGCGGGCGCGAGGCCCTGCGTCTCCTCCAGCACTTGGACCAGGGTGAGCTCTTCGCCCGCTTCGATCACCTGGCCCCGTCGGTCCGGTGCTCCCGGCGCGCGGATGGTGACCCGCTCGCCCAGCGCCGCGCCGGGGGTCCTCCGCAGGAAGAGCAGCGGGCCGGCCGCGCCATCGGCGCCGTGATAGGTACGGGCGACCTCAGCCATTTCCCGACTCTCCTTCTCCGATCCCGCGGAGGACCTCTTCCGCGGCCCGGATCCGGGTCTCTCGCTCCTCGGCCGAGGCGTCCCTCACTTCGAGCAGGGCCCTCCGGGCGGGGCCGAGGTTCAGCGACTCGAACGGCCGGCCGGACTCCAGCACCCGCTCGGCCGCCCGATGGAGGCCCATCCCCAGCGAGGCGAGCCGGTGCGTCTTCTCGGGCGCCGACGCGGCGTCCCGAGGATCGAACGCGCTCTGGCCCAGCACCGCCTCGCGGAGGAGCCCGGCCATCTCGAGCCGGAGCCGGTCCTCGTCCTGCAGGGCCTCGGGGCCCACCAGCGCCGCGATCTCCTGGAGCTCGCGCCCCCGCTGCAGGAGATCCACGACGGCCTGGCGGATCCCAACCCAATCCTCCGCGACCTCACGGGAGAACCAACGGTCGGTGCGGTCGAGGTAGAGGCTGTAGCTCGTCTCCCAGTCCACCGCGGGGAACTGTCGCTGGTGCGCCAGCGACGGGTCGAGCGCCCAGACGGCGCCCGAGACGCGGAGCGCGGCCTGGGTGACCGGCTCGGAGAAGTCCCCGCCGGGCGGCGAGATGGCGCCGATCAAGGTGAGGGCTCCCTCCCGTGCCGGGCGGCCCACCGCCTCGGCCCGCCCGACGCGCTCGCAGAAGCGGCCGAGCCGGCTCGCGAGATCCGTGGGGTAGCCTTCCTCCCCGGGCATGTCCTGCAGCCGGGAGCTGATCTCGCGCAGCGCCTCCGCCCAGCGCGAGAGGCTGTCGGCCAGGAGGGCCACCCGTCGGCCCTGGTCCCGGAAGTACTCGGCGATGGTCATGCCGACGTAGACCGACGCCTCGCGCGCCGCGACCGGCATGTTGGAGGTGTTCACCACCATCACGGTGCGCGCCATCGCGGCGCGCCCGGTGCGCTCGTCCACCAGGTGGGGGAACTCCGCGAGGACCTCGGCCATCTCGTTCCCCCGCTCCCCGCACCCGACGTAGACGACGATGTCCGCATCGGCGAACTTGGCGAGCGATTGCTCGATGATCGTCTTGCCGGTGCCGAACCCGCCCGGGACGGCGACGCTGCCGCCCTCCGCCACCGGAAAGAGGAGGTCGAAGACCCGCTGGCCCGTCACCATCGGGCGGTCCTCGGGGAGGCGCCGGGCGACCGGCCGCGGGATCCGGACCGGCCAGGCGTGGGAGAGGAGGAGCGGCGTGCCGTCGGACAGGCGCCCGATCGGGTCCTCCGGTCCGTAGTCGCCGCTCTCGATCTCCGCCACCGTTCCCGCGACGTCGGGCGGGACCAGGATCAGGTGGCTGCCGGCGCCCTCCTCCACGGCGCCCAGCGCGTCGCCCCCGGCGACTGCTTCGCCTTCCCGTGCGCGCGCCTCGAAGCGCCAGCGGCGGGCCGGGTCGAGCGTCGGGCTCGAGCTGCCCGGGCGCATGAACTCGCCCGACGCCGCCGCGAGGGCCGGAAGCGGACGGCCCAGGCCGTCGAGGATGGAGCCCAGGAGGCCGGGCCCGAGCCGGATGGTGAGCGCGTCCCCGGTGAACGCGACGGGCTCGCCCACGGCGAGCCCGGTCGTGTCCTCGTAGACCTGGAGCGTGGCGCGGTCGCCCGCCACCCGGATCACCTCGGCGACCAACCCCAGATGCCCGACGCGGGCCAGCTCGGCGAGCGCCACCCCGGGCGCGGGCGCCGCCTCGACCAGGGCGCCCGTGACCCGGCGGATCCGCGCCTCGGTCATCGCAATCGCACGCGGTAGCCGATGGCCTGGCGGAGGAGCTCCATCACCCGCGCCTCGGGTACCTCCTCCGGCGCCTCCCAGGAGGGGCTCGGGAAGGGTACGACCACCGGGCGGGTCCGGCGGGACACGAGCGCCTGTTGGGCCGGCGGCAGGACATCGTGCAGCGCGTCCTCCACCAGGACCACGCCGGTGTCCGGGCGATCGAGCAGCTCGGCCAACCGCACCGTGGCGGCGTCCGGGCCGTCGGCCTCCGAGGCGGGGAGACCCGCGAGCCGGAACCCGGCGGCGACCGCCGGGCGGCAGAGTACATGGACGGTCAGGGTCATGATGACACCCGCAGCCGTCCGGGCACATCGAGCGCGATGCCCCAGACCAGGCGCTGGAGGTTCCGCAGCTCGACACGGACGCCCAGCGCATAGCCGATGACCGGCGCGGTCCCCAGCGGGTCCAGGCGGGCGGCCCGCCGCTGCCGGCGAAGGCGGGCGTCCAAGAAGGCGTCTTCCATCTGCAGCAGGTCTCGCCCCCAGCGCTGGATCTGCAGCGCCCAGGGCGTGCCGGTGAAGGCGTCGGCCAGCAATCGGACCGCGTCCTCCACGTCGGTGGCGCGGGCCGCCGCGGCGAAGCGCGCCTGGGTCAGGCGCGAGCCTCCGTCGAGGAAATACTCCTCCGGCGGGAGCTCCGTCGGCTCGGCCAGGAGGAGCCGCGCGGTCGCCACGTTGATCAGGTCCACGGTCTCGCGGACGTACCCCTTGAGCCAGCCGTCGCCCGCGCGCGCGGCCGCCGCCGCCCGGCGCGCGTAGGTGCGATCGATGGCAAGCTCGAGCCGGGTGAGATCTACCTCGCCCGGCCGTTGGCTCGCGCCCAGCACCGCGCCCGACGCGGGGTGGTCCCACGCGACGAGCTGGGCGGCCATGGCCGCGAGGCTCCCGGCCCGGGCCAGCTCCTCGAGCGCCTCGGAGGGCAGGGTGGGGGTGGGGAGGAGGCCGCCGAGGCGGACCTCCGGCTCGACCCCATCGACCGCCCCGCGGATCACGGCGCGGAGGCTCCGCCGATCTTCGTCCTCGAAGATCACGGCGAGCAGATGGGCCCGGGGCCCGCACCACCGGGCCAGGAGCTCCAGCCGCTCGGCGGCCGCACGGCGGAGCGCGAGCTCCAGCTCGGCGGGGGCGGCGGCGTCTGGGGGGATGCCATAGCCGGACTCCCGGAGTCGCTCCGCGAGCGCTGAGAGGGTTCGGGCCTCGGCGAGTCGGGCAACCTGCTGCGGGCGCAGCAGGCGAGTGCCGAGGCCGCGGGTCCGTGCGTTGACGTCGTCCCAGTTCACCCTCATGCGGTCGTCTCCAGGGCTGTGATGATCTCTCGGGCGAGCGCCGGCCACCGCCGGTCGAGCCGCCGAGCCAGGGTCAGGTCGATGGTGAGCGAGCCGTCGCGCGCGGCGAGCCGCACGCCCGGCGTGTCGCCCGGCTCCGCCGGCAGGCCGGCCAGGGCCGGCTCTTGGCGGAGTGCCTCGAGGAGGGTGGCGGGGGCGGCCGTGACGACGGGATCCCGCCCGTCCAGCAGGGCCACCGCCTCCGCCGCCTCCCGCGGGAGGAGCGAGCGACACGCGGGCCGCTCGGCGATCTCGGCGAGCCGTGCCTGGACGGCGGTGCGGACCCGCTCCAGCAGGCGGGCCCGGCTCTCCAGCAGCCTCCGCCGAGCCTCCCGGGTCGCGGCCGCCACCGCGCGCTCCTCCTCCGCCTCCAGCTCGGCGCGGCGGATCGCCAGACGGGCCTCGACCCGACCGGCGGCGTCGTGCTCGGCCGTGTCCCGGATGCGGTCGGCCTCGGTGCGCGCCGCGTCGATCGCCGCCGCCGAGGCGCGTTCCGCCTCCGCCTCCAGGACGGATATCAGCTCGGCCAGCGCCACGGTCTCAGGCCCCGCCGCGCAGCATGATCAGCACCGCGACCACGAATCCGAGGATCACCATCGTCTCCGGGATCGCCAGCATGATGATGACCGTGGTGCTGAGCTCGGGCTTCTCGGCGAGGCTGGCCGCCGCCGCGGGGCCGATGCGGGACTGGGCCCACGCCGTCGCCAGGGCCGGGAGGCCCACCGCGACGGCGGCGCTGATCGTGATCAGGAAGACCTCCATGGCGCATGCTCCTTTCCGCTACCGGGCGTGGCTCGGTCCGGGCGTCCAGTGGGTGAGCGGCCGATAGGTGGCGCCGCCGGGGCTGTAGAATTGGCCGAAGAACTCCACGTAGTGCAGCCGCAGCGCGTGGATCGTCGGGCTGAAGAGCCCGAGGCCGAAGTTCACGAGGTGGAACAGCAGCGCGAAGACGATGCCCACCGCCGCGCTCCCCATGGCCCCCGCCATCCGGTTCGCCACCACCGCGAGCATCACCGAAGCGGTGCCGACCGCCATGATCCGCGCGTACGACAGGATGTTTCCGAGGGTGGAGAGCAGTTCGACCGGTGCGACGAGTCCCTCGAGCAAGACCAAGAGCGGGAACGCGACCAGGAGCGCGATCACGCTCGGCGTGAGCAGCTCCGAGGGCAGGACCCGGAACGCGGCCAAGAGCGCGGCGACGATCAACAGCACCACGGCGGCCATCACGCCCCGCCCGAGGGCGCGCCGGCCGCGCGACCGCCCGGCCGACACGACGCCGAGGCCGAGGCCGATCACCACGTGGACCACCCCCAGGGCCACGGCGAGGCCGAGGAAGGGCAGGACCGCCTCCTCCCGGTCGAACAGCACCGGCCGCATGCCGAGCCAGCGCCGGCCCAGGTCGCCGAAGAGCTCGCCGTAGAGGACGCCGAAGATGATCGTGAAGAGGGCGCA
>JBFIUJ010000046.1:0-12263 GCA_041607595.1 Gemmatimonadales bacterium
GATCGCGGCGATCGTCTCGCCGTGCGCCCGGAAGAGCGTCTCGACCGCCTCCGTATCGTTGTAGGGAAGGACGAAGGTGTTGCCCACCGCCTCCGGCGGGACGCCGGGCGAATCCGGAAGGCCCAGCGTAGCGACGCCGGAGCCGGCGGAGGCGAGGAGCGCGTCCGCGTGTCCGTGGTAGCAGCCCTCGAACTTGACGATCGCCGATCGTCCGGTGGCGGCGCGGGCGAGCCGCACCGCGCTCATCACCGCCTCGGTGCCGGACGACACGAAACGCACCATGTCGATCGACGGGAAGGTCGCCACCACACGCTCCGCGAGCCGCAGCTCCAGCTCGGTCGGCGCGCCGAAGGTCGTGCCCCGCACCGCGACCCGGGTGATCTCCCGCACCACCTCCGGATGCGCGTGCCCCAGGATCAGCGGCCCCCAGGAGAGCACCAGGTCCACGTAGCGCCGCGCGTCCTCGTCTTCCAGGTAGGCTCCGGTGCCCCGCGCCATGAAGCGCGGCGTTCCGCCCACCCCGCGGAACGCGCGCACCGGGCTGCTCACCCCGCCGGGCATGACCCGCTCCGACCGCTCGAAGAGGCGCTCCGAGCGGGGCGCGCCGCCTGGCGCGCTCACGCGTCCCGCTCCTCGCGGAGCCAGCGGGCCGCGTCCTTGGCGTGGTAGGTGATGATCGCGTCCGCCCCCGCCCGACGGATGCCCACCAGCGCCTCCAGCACCGCCCGGCGCTCGTCCAGCCAGCCGCGCTCCGCCGCCGCCTTCACCATCGCGTACTCGCCGCTCACGTTGTAGGCCAGGAGCGGGAGCGTCGTCGCCTCGTGCACCGCGCGCACGACGTCGAGATACGGCAGCGCCGGCTTGACCATCAGGAAGTCCGCCCCCTCCGCCTCGTCCTGCGCGGCCTCGCGGAGCGCCTCCCGCGCGTTGGCCGGGTCCATCTGGTAGCCGCGCCGGTCGCCGAACGCCGGCGCGCTGCCCGCCGCGTCCCGGAAGGGGCCGTAGAAGGCGCTGGCGTACTTCACGGCGTAGCTCAGGATCGCGACATCCGTGTGGCCCGCCCCGTCCAGCGCCGAGCGGATCGCCCGCACCTGCCCGTCCATCATGGCGCTGGGCGCCACGACGTCGGCGCCGGCCTCGGCGTGGCTCACCGCCACCCTGCCCATGACCTCGAGCGTCTCGTCGTTCTCCACGGCGCCGTCCCGCACGATGCCGCAGTGCCCGTGGGTCGTGTACTCGCAGCAGCAGATGTCGGTGATGAGCAGGATGTCCGGCGCCTTCGCCCGCAGGGCGCGGAGCGAGCGCTGCACGATCCCGTCCGGCGAGAAGTTCTCCGATCCCACCTCGTCCTTTTCGGCCGGCAGCCCGAAGAGGATGGCGCCGGGGATGCCGAGCGCCCGGAGGCGCTCCGCCTCGCGCTCGAGCGGGACGTCCACCGAGAGGTGGAACACGCCGGGCAGGCTCGAGATCTCGCGCTCGACGTCCGTCCCATGGACCACGAAGACGGGCTGGATCAGGTGTCCGGCCGAGAGGTCGTGCTCGCGCACCAGGCCGCGGAGCGCGGCGGTGCGCCGGAGGCGGCGGGGACGCCGCGCGGGGAAGGCGCTCACGAGCGGAAGCTAACCGCGCGGCGGGCGGAGAAGGGTGGCCTCAGCGGCCGGGGCGACGGCGCATCAGCGCCTCGATCGCCTCGGGCCGGCGCGGGGCGTCCGCCGACAGCACCTCGGCGCCGGTGGCGGTCACCAGCACGTCGTCTTCGATCCGGATCCCGATCGCCTCGTCGGGCAGGTAGAGACCTGGCTCCACCGTGAGGACCATCCCCGGCGCCAGGGGCGTCCCGTAGTCACCCACGTCGTGAACGTCCATGCCGAGCCAGTGGGACAGGCCGTGGACGAAGAAGCGGTCGCACCCATCCCCACCGCAGAGGTCCTTCGAGTTGGCCTTGAAGTAGTCCCGGGCGATGGCGCCGAGCCGCCGGATGGTCATCCCCGGACGGATCGAGTCGATCGCCGCCTGCTGGGCGCCGAGCACCAGATCGTACAGCGCCCGCTGACGCGGGGTGAAGCGGCCGCTGACCGGAATGGTCCGCGTCACGTCCGCCGAGTAGTAACCGAACTCGGCTCCGACGTCGATCACGACGAGATCACCCGCCTCGGTCCGCCGCCGGCTCCGGTCGTAGTGCAGCACGGTTGAGTTGGGCCCCGATCCGACGATGCTGGGGAACCCGACGCGCTCGGCACCTTGGCGCCGAAAGGTGTACTCCACCAGCGCCTCGATCTCGTACTCCCACATCCCGGGCGCCGCCTGGGTCATCGCCGCCCGGTGCCCCTCGGCCGTGATCGCGATCGCCCGCCTGAGCCGCGCGATTTCATCCGCGTCCTTCACCAGCCGGAGCGCGGCGAGCGCGGGCCGGAGGTCGGTGGCGCCGCCGCCGCCCAGGGCCAGCCCCCGCAGGAATGCGTCGTCCTCCACCCGCGGTCCGAGCACGAGGTAGAGATCCGGTCGCGACGCGCTTCCGCGCCGCCCCAGCGCCAGGCTGCGGATCTCTTGCTCCGCCCGTGCGCTGGACCGGACGTCCGCGATGCCGGTCAGCCCGCTCGCCTCCTCCCCCGGCCCGAGCCGGGGACCGGTCCAACGCTCGGCCTGGGGGCTCCGCGGCGGGAGAAAGAGGATCGCCTCGCCGGCCCCCGAGTCCGGCGCCGTGAGCACGAGCCACCCGCCGGGCGCCTCGAGGCCGGTCAGGTAGAAGAAGTCGTTGTGCTCCCGGTAGTCCCCGTCCTGGGGATGATCCCCGTAGGCCTCGATGCTGCGAGGCGCCGCCGAGCGGAGGATCGCGACGCCCGGCCGGATGCGCTCGAGCAGGGCCGCCCGCCGAGCGGCGAGCAGCGCCGGCGGCACCGGGCCCGCGGGAGAGCCCGCCTGGGCCGAGAGGAGGACCGCGGCGGGTGACAGGATCGCCAGGGCCGCCAGCAGGGCCCCGCGGGCGGCCGGGCTCGGGTTGATCCGCATCTCCGTCCTCGTGCGGTTGGAGGGGAGCCACAAGATACGAAGCGATAGCCACTTAGCTCAACTACCCTATCTGGTTGCCCAAAAGCGCTGTACATTAGCCCGAGCGTCTTCGGAGCCCAGAAGGAGTCCCCTCCTCGGGCCCGTCCTTTTTTTGTGCATGGTGACGCCATGATCAGCGAGATGCGGGAGAAGCTGGGCAAGGAGATCGAGGAGCTGAGCCGGGAGCTGACCGTCACGCTCCCGCAGGCCATTGCCCAGGCGGTGGAGATGGGCGACCTGCGGGAGAACGCCGAGTATAAGGCGGCGCTCGAGCGTCAGCAGTTCGTCCAGGCGCGGCTGGGGCAGCTCCACCAGCGGCTGAACCAGCTCACCCAGCTGGCCAACACCGAGGCGCCGAGCGACCGGGTGGGCCTCGGCTCCAGCGTCACGGTGCTCGACCTCGATACCAACGAGCAGGACACCTACATGGTCGTCATCGCCGAGATGATGGACTTCGATGCGGGGCATATCTCCCTGGCTTCGCCCCTGGGGCAGGCGCTCAAGGACCGCCGGGTGGGCGACGAGGTCTCCCTCCGGCTCCCGATCGCCACGCGTCGGTTGCGGGTGGTCCAACTGGTGGTTGCCTCCCGCACCTACGAGTGAGTCGACGCGGCCGCATGGACGAGCCGAACGAGTTCCCCAAGAAACAGCTCCTCGTGGTGGGCGACCGGGTGCTCATCACGCCGGAGGAGGGCGAGGACCGCACCCGCGTCGGTCTCTACCTGCCTCCCACGGCGATGGAAGGGCAGCAGGTGCAGAGCGGCCTGATCGTGGCCACCGGCCCGGGCGACCCGATCCAGGACCTCAGCACGCTGGACGACGAGCCCTGGAAGCACACCACGAAGGAGGGCCGGCACCGCCCGATGCAGGCCCGGGTGGGGGATCACGCGATCTTCTTCCGCAAGGCGGCGGTGGAGATCACCTTCGAGGACAAGAAGTACCTGGTGGTGCCCCTCGCCGCGATCCTCGTGCTCGTGCGCGAGGACCTTCCGATCTGACACGTCGGGGCTCGGCTTCGCCCGCCGCTACCCCCATGCCCCCCGGCCTCAGCGACGCCGCGCTCCTCCTCCGACGGAAGATGTGGCTCATGTTGGCGCTCGGCGTCGGCGGCCTCGTCCTCGTCTGGGCGGCCCTCCGGGAGCAGGTCCCTCCCGCCCTCGGCGTGATCGGCGCGCTCCTCGCGGCCGTCTGCTTCTCGACCGGCGTGATGTTCGGGCTCCGCGGCCACCGCCAGGCGCTTGCCGACCGGGACGCCGTGTCCCGGCGCAGCATGGTCGTGCTGATCGCGAGCGCGCTGGCCCGGCAGACCGACGAGGCCCTGACCGCCATCGCCGGGCGCGGAGGTCCCGCGGCTGAGGCCGCGCGGCAGGTGTTGGAGGGGCGGCGCGGGGGGCGTACCCAGACCTGACTCCGAGAGCGCTCCTCCCGCGCGGTCCCCCTCCGCTCCTACCTTACAGTCCATGTGCTACTTCGCCTACGTCGCGAGCCCGCTCACCCTGAGCGAGGTACGGTCCATGCTGCCCGCCGGGATCTCCGCCGACCTCCTGCCGATGTCCGAGCAGCGGGTGCTGAAGGAGCTCTTCCCGGACGCCCAGACCGTGGCGCGCCTACTCCGCGGCGCCTGCTCTTGCGACCTGGTGCGGGAGCGCGAGGCGACCGCGCGGGAGGACGAGGCACAGCTCCGACGACGCTATCGGGAAAGCGGGGTCGGGCGCCCGCTCGTGCTGCGGGCCATCGAGCGGCACCGGCAAGGACGCCCCACCCGACGGACGGCCTCGGGCCAATGGCCGCGGGCCCTCGTGGACTTCGTGGCCGAGCACGCCCGCAACGCGGGCCCCACCCTGTATTACCTGCAGTTCAGCGCGGAGCCGACGTTGGCCGAGGCCAACGGCGGCGCCATGGGACGCCTGAGCCTGGACGACGTCCGGAACCACCCCACCCGGTGGCTCACCGAGTCGCGGCCGGTCCTCGTCGGGCGCTGATCCGCCGTTGGAGGCGGCGGCGCCCGGCCTGTGGGCCGGGAACGGTGACCCCGACCGCCGAGCCGAAGCCCTCACCCGCCTTCGGCGGACGCGCCGGCCGTCGGGTCCTCGGGATCGAGGACCCAGGGGGGCTGGCGGTCGAGCAGCTCCCGGAGCCGCTGGGTCAGCTCGTGGGGGAGGTACGGCTTCTCGAGGAAGCGCGCCCCGGAGAGGGCCGCCTGGTTGCGAAAGGCGTACCCTTCGGCGAACCCCGACATGAACAGCACGTGGAGCCCCGGACGCGCGGCCCGGAGGCGGGTCGCCAGCTCGATCCCTCCCATCCTCGGCATGACGACGTCGGTGACCAGCGCGTGAATCGGGGCGTCGTGCGCGGCGCTGATGGCCTCGGCCTCGACCCCGTCTCCCGCCTCCAGGATCTGGTAGCCTTTCCGCCGGAGCGTGCGTACGATGACGCCGCGCACCGCCGGCTCGTCGTCGACGACGAGTACGGTCTCCGTGCCGGAGCTCGTGTCCAACGCGGCGGGACTCACCGCGGCTGCGCCGGGGCCCTGGACCCGCGGGAGGTACACCAGGAACCGGGCCCCGCCGGCCGACTCTTCAGCGGCCACGATGGCCCCGCCGGCTTGCCGGGCAATGCCGTAGCACGTCGCCAGCCCCAGGCCGGTGCCCTTCTCCGAGCCCTTGGTGGTGAAGAACGGCTCGAAGAGAAACTCCCGCACCTCGGGGGACAGGCCGGGGCCGCTGTCCTCCACGTCGAAGACCACGTAGTCGCGGGGTGCCGCCAGGCCGGCCCGGGCCGCCTCTTCGGTGCCGACGAAGCGGCTGCGGCTCCGGATGGCAAGGCGCCCGCCGTCCGGCATGGCCTCGCGCGCGTTGACCACCAGGTTCACCATCACCTGCTGGAGCTGACCCGGGTCCACCAGCACGCCGGTGTCCGGCGCCAGGTCCACGGTCAGCTCGATGGTCGGGCCGAGGAGGCGGGTGAGGAGGCCCGTCAAGGCCTGCACGAACGCGCCGGCATCGATCACCTCCGGCTCCACCACGCGACGGCGCGCGAAGGAGAGCAGCTGCCGGGTCAGGTCGGCCCCCCGCTCAGCCGCCTCGCGGATGACGGTGACGTCCTGGCGCAGCTCGGACTCCGCCGGGAGCTCCTGCTCCACCAGAGAGGCGTTGCCGAGGATCACGGTGAGCAGGTTGTTGAAGTCGTGGGCGATGCCGCCGGCGAGGCGCCCCACTCCCTCCAGCTTCTGGAACTGCCGGAACTCGTCCTCCAGCTGCACGCGGTCGGTGATGTCCCGGGTATTGACCACGAGGCCCTGCACCGTCGGATCCTCGACGAAGTTCGCGACCGCCGACTCCAGCTGGCGCCAGTTGCCGTCCGCATGACGCCCCCGGTAGTGGACCAGCTCGACGGCCCCCTGGGGAGCGGCGGCCACGCGGTCGAACATCTCGAGCACTCGGGTCTGGTCGTCCGGGTGCAGGATGTCGGTGATCGGATGCCCGACGCGCTGGTTCACCTCGTAGCCGAGGAGGCGCTCCACCGCCGGGCTGATGAAGCGCACCGTGCCCGTCGGAGACACGACCGTCACCAGGTCGCTCGACCGCTCGATGAGAACCCGGTTTCGCCGCTCCGCCTGGCGCAGGTCCTCCGCCGCCCGGCGTCGGTCCGTCTCGTCCTCCAGGACGGTCAGGAAGTGCTTGGGGCGACCCTCCTCGTTCCGGATGACGGCCGGCACGAGCCGGGCCCAGACCACCTCGCCGGATGGGCGGATGTAGCGCTTGACGAGAGGCGCTCCTCCCTCTCCCCGCAGGTAGGCGTCGGCCATGCTGCGGGTCGGCTCCACGTCGTCCGGATGGGTGATGTCGAGAGTCGAGCGCCCGAGGATTTCCTCGGGCGGATATCCCAGAAAGCGCGAGAGCGCCTCGTTCACCTCGAGCCAGCGCAGGTCGAGGGAGACGAAGGCCATCGGGGCGGCCGCCTGCTCGAAGAGGAGACGACCCCGCGTGACCTGGAGCTCGCCCTGCTGGCGCTCGTACTCCACCATCCACCCCACCACCGCCTGGCCGGCGGTGGCCAGCGCGGCGACGCCGAGGAGCGGCAGGTAGGCGCGCACCACGAAGATGTCGGACGGGTAACCCAGCGACCCGAGCAGCGAGGTGATGCCGTAATACAGCTGGGTTAGCCCCCAGACCCCGAGAGCCGCCCCGAACACCCTGGGGCTGCGCCGAAGCCGCGACGTCGGCAGCCGCCAGAGAAGCGCGACCCCCCACATGACGGCTCCTCCCACCAGCAAGGACCGGAACCCCACCCGCGCGAAGAACCGCTGCGGTGTCGCGTCGGGCAACTGGACGTGAACGACCGTGAGAGCGATCGAGAGGCCGAGCGCCAGCAGGAGCAGCCAGGTGAAGCGGCGGCCGGTGATCGGCTGCCCGGTCGCGAGGACCCGGCTACCGCTCCACAGCATGATGGCGAAAGCGAAGTATGCGGTGGAGGAGACGATGCCCACCGAGATCGTCGACAGGTCCCATGTGGTCTCGACGGCCATCGCGACATGGGACACGTAGAAGACGGCCAGCGCGACCCAGGCGCCGGCGAGGGTGCGCACCAGCGGCTCGCGGCGGTCCCCGGCGAACAGCAGCACCGTCACCGCGTTGACCACGCAGATGACGCCCTGCACCAGAATGCCGAGGAAGAGCAGTTGGAGCCTCAGGTCCATCCCTGCCTCCGCCGCCCGGGTCTGCCCCCTATACTACTTCAGGACCAGGGATGGTGCCCGCGAGCGGCGAGAGGCTCGCAGAGGAAGAGCTCGCCCCCCGGCCCGAAGGATGCCGAGGCCCATGACCATGCCTTCCGGAGCCCGACGCCCGACCGACTCGCCTGCGCCGTCGCGACTCGGCACCGCGCTCGGCCGCGCGCTCCGGCGGCGCTGCCCGGCCTGCGGGCACGGCCCGATCTTCCTGGGGTGGGCCCGGATGCTGCCGAACTGCGTGAGCTGCGGCCTCGCCCTCCAGCGCGGGGAGACCGGCTACTGGATCGGCGCCGCGCTGGTGGATCTCCTGGTCACCCTCCTGCTCTTCCACGTCAACTTGGCCCTGGGCCTCTTCTGGACTCCTGCCTCGGCGGCCGGCCTGTTCTTCCAGCGTTGGGCGGTGTTCGCCGTCTTCGTGCTCCCCCTGATGCTCTGGCCCTACGCCAAGGTGGCGTTCCTGGCCGTGGATCTCCGGCTCCGGCCCCGTCGCACCGAAGACTATGCTGCGCCGCACGAGCCCGGCCGGAAGAGCCTCCGGTAAGCCGCACTTCCATCCGTTGCCCGCGCCGCCCGAGTGAAGGCGGTGGCCGAGGCGGCGTCTCCCGAGGTGGAGGGCTCGCGCGCGGGGACCGGAGGCGATCCACCGTCGGGGACCTTGCATGCGGCCGATTGCCGATCATCTTGCGTTGAGGGTGACTCCCGGAGGTGCCATGCACAAGACCGAGGCCACGCACATCCTGGCCGACCAGCTCCGCCGGCTCCGCGCGATGTCCTACGAGGAGCTCTGCCAGCTGGTCGCGCCGGACCAGGTCGAGACCTTCGAGGTCGTGGGCGACTGCGGCACCAGCTTCGAGGTGGACATCGGGACCCGGTGGGAGAACGCGCCGGGCGGGCCGCTCCGCGTCATCGTCGAGGTGGACGACTACGGAGAGGACAGGCTCCTGCCGGTCTCCCACACGTTCGCGATCGCGCCCGACGGCCAGCTGACCGAGTGACCCGGGCGTTCGTCGCGGGGGCGACCGGGTACACCGGCCGCGAGGTCGTCCGCGCGCTCGTCGAGCGCGGCGTCGCCACCATCGCCCACGTGCGGCCCGAGTCGCCCAGGCTCGCGGAATGGCGGGGCCGCTTCCTCCAGATGGGCGCTCAGGTGGACGTCACCCCGTGGCACGAAGACGAGATGACGGCTACCTTCGCCGCTCGCCGGCCCGACGCCGTCTTCGCCCTCCACGGCACCACCCGCACCCGCGCCAGCAAGGCCGCCCGCGCCGGACGGGTCGAGACCTATCAGACCGTGGACTACGGCCTGACCCGGCTCCTGGTCCGGGCCCTCGCGGGGGCCGGGCTCGCCCCGCGATTCGTCTACCTCTCCTCCATCGGCGCGCGGCCCGACGCGCGGAGCGCCTACCTCTTTTGGCGGGGCCGTGCGGAGGAGGAGGTGCGGGCCGGCGGGCTGCCCTACGTCATCGCGCGTCCGGCCTTCGTCACCGGCCCCGATCGGGACGAGTGGCGCCCGGTCGAGCGCGTGGGCGCCTGGATCTCGGACGGCCTGCTGGCCCTGGCCGGTGCGTTCGGGGCCACCCGGCTCCGGGCGCGGTACCGCTCCATCACCGCGACGGACCTGGCGGCCGCCCTCGTCCGTCTCGGACTCGCGCCCGAGGCCGACGTTGTCGTCGAGGCCGACGGGCTCCGGACGGGGGGCTCCCCTTGATCGATCGCCGCGCGGGCGGTTAGACTGCCCGCGGCCCCAGTCGTCCCGCACCGAACCCCGATGTCTCTGCTCACCCTCGATCGCGTCACCAAACGCTTCGACGGCCTCGCCGCCGTGGAGGAGGCGTCCTTCACCGTCGACCGAGGTCAGGTCGTCGGCTTCCTCGGCCCCAACGGCGCCGGGAAGTCCACCACCATGCGCATGATCACCCAGTTCCTCGACCCGGACGAGGGCGTGATCCGCCTGGACGGCGTGACGCTCGCGGAGGCCGCGCGGGAGGCCAAGCGGCGGATCGGCTACCTGCCGGAAAACAACCCGCTCTACGCCGACATGCCGGTGGACGAGTACCTCGAGTTCATCGCCCGCCTGCGGGGCCTGCGCGGGGCGCCCGGGCGCGCCGCCCAGGACGAAGCCGTCGCCGCCACCGGCCTGGAGGAGGTCTTCCGCCGGCCCATCGGCGAGCTGTCCAAGGGCTTCCGCCAGCGGGTGGGCCTCGCCGCCGCGATCCTCCACCGGCCCGACCTGCTGGTCCTGGACGAGCCGACCGAAGGCCTCGACCCCAACCAGCGGGTCGAGATCCGCCGGCTCATCGGTGCGCTCGGCCGGGACCGCACGGTCATCCTCTCCACCCACGTCCTCTCCGAGGTCCGGCAGACCTGCGGCCGGCTCCTCATCATCAACCGCGGTCGGATCGTCGCGGACGGCCCGGTGGACGAGCTCGTCGCCAGGGCGAAGGGCGGCAGCCGGCTCTCGGTGGAGGTCCGGGGGACCGAGGTCCGCGAGGCCCTCGCGACGATCCCCGATCTCGAGGTGGTGAGCGTCACCGCCAGCGGGGACGGACGGGTCCGGGCCCAGGTCGGGTGCGCGCCGGGCGCGGACCGCCGGCTCGAGGTCTTTCGCCTGGCGGTGAGCCGCGGATGGGAGCTCTACGAGCTGCGCCAGGACGCGGGCAGCCTCGAGGACCTGTTCGCCGAGCTCACCGGCGCCGCCGAGGAGGAGGCCACGTGAGCCGGATCTGGACCGTCGCGCGCCGGGAGTACCGCGCGCTCTTCGACCAGCCGACCGGATATGTCCTCCTGGTCATCTTCCTGGCGGTCAACGGCTTCTTCTTCTTCCGCACGGCCTACATCTCGGGCGTCGCGTCGCTGCGGCCGATGCTCGACCTGCTGCCCTGGCTCTTCCTCTTCTTCGCGCCCGCCGTCACCATGCGCACGATGGCGGAGGACGCCCGCGCCGGCATGCTGGAGGTGGTCCTCGCCCAGCCGATCACCGAGCTCGAGCTCCTGCTCGGCAAGTACCTCGGCGCCCTCGCCGTCCTGGCGAGCGCCCTCGGTCTCACCCTCGCCATCCCGTTCGGTCTCGCCCTCGGCGCCGATCTGGCCTGGGGCCCGGTGCTCGCCCAGTACGCCGGGATGGTCCTCCTGGCCGCGGGCTTCGCCGGCGTCGGCGTCTGGGCCTCGAGCATCGCGCGGAGCCAGATCACGGCCTTCCTCCTCGCCGTCGGGGTGATGTTCGTCCTGGTCCTGGTGGGGATGGACCCGCTGCTGGTGGGGCTTCCGCCCGCCCTCGGCTCGGTGGCCGCGCGGCTGGGTGTCCTGAGCCACTTCCAGAGCATCGGCCGCGGCGCGCTGGACCTCCGCGACGTGCTCTACTTCGTCTCCCTGGGCGGCGTCTTCCTGGTCCTGGCCTACGCCGCCCTGATGCGGCGGAAGCTGGCGCCCGGCCGGCCCCCGGCGCGTCGCCTGCGGCTGGGCACCGCGCTCCTGGTGGGCACGCTCCTCGTGCTGACGCTCGCCGGCGGGCTGATCGGGGGTCGGCTCGACCTGACCCCGGGCCGGATCTACACCCTCTCTCAGACCACCCGGGCGATGGCCCGCGACCTGGACGACCTCGTCACCATCAAGGTCTTCGCCACCCGGGAGCTGCCGGCCGACTTCGCGCTGCTCAAGCGGGACGTGGACGACGTCCTGCGCGACCTCCGCAGCGCCGGCCGTGGCAAGATCCGGATCGTCGAGCGGGACCCGGCGGACGATCCCGCCGCGCGCCAGGAGGCGTGGTCGCTCGGCATCCAGCAGGTGCAGTTCAACGTCGTGGGACAGGCCGAGCTGCAGGTGAAGGAGGGGTACTTCGGGCTCGCGCTGCAGCATGCCGAGGCCACCGAGGTGATCCCCTTCGTCCGCTCCACCGACGACCTGGAGTACCGGCTGGCCACCGCGATCCGCTCGATCACCGGCACGACCAAGGCCACGGTGGCGTTCGTCTCCGAGGTGCCCCGCGCGAGCCCGGCCACGTTCCGGATCCTCCAGGAGCAGCTCGAGAAGTTCTACGACCTGCGCGCCCCGAGCCTGGCGGACTCGACCCAGCTCGGGCCGGAGGTGCGGGCACTGGTGCTCCTCGGGTCGCGCGACACGATCCCCCCGGAGGAGGTCGCGACCGTGCGCCGATTCCTGGCCCGCGGCGGCAGCGTGCTCCTTCTCGCGACCGGCATGGCGGTCTCGCCCGAGGCGCCCCTGGCCACGCCCCGGCGCGTCGGATGGAACACCGTGCTCGAGCCGTACGGGCTCTCGGTCCGGAGCGACCTGGCCTACGATCTCGTGGCCAACCAGATCATCACGATGCCCACCGAGGCCGGCCGCGTGCTCCGGGCCTATCCGCTCTTCCTCCGGGCCCAGAGCTCCCGCCGCTCGATCATCAACGAAGAGCTGGGCGAGCTCTTCTTCCCCTGGACCAGCACGATCGACACCGCCGGCGCCGACGCCGGCGCGGTGACGCCGC
>JBFIUJ010000047.1:0-12112 GCA_041607595.1 Gemmatimonadales bacterium
CCACCGCGTCGTATTCCTCGCAGGCCTGCCTGTGCCGCCCGTCGGCCATCGCCGCCATCGCCTCGGCCAGGTGCCGGTCTCTGGGCGAGAGCCGGCCCCGCTCGGCCTGGGCGGCCCGCGCCGGGAGGCGCCAGCTCTCCAGGGGCTCGCCCCGCCAGGAGAGGGTGTGGGCCAGCCAGAGCTGGGCGAGGGCGTAGGCCGGGTCGATCGCCGTGGCCGCCCGCAGCTGCGTGGCCGCCCGCTGGAGGTCCCAGCCCTCCAGGGCGACCATCCCCTCCTCGAACGCGGTCCACGCCGCGATCCGGCTCGTGCCCAGGACGCCTTCGGCGCCCAATGGGGTCCGCGGGCCGCCGGCCATCAGCTGTCCGGCCACGCTCTCGAACTGCCGGGCGAGCACGTCCTTGTCGCGGGTGACGAACACGGTGGCCGTGCCCACCCGCCCGCCCCTCCGGTTCGCGTCGAAGAGGAACGCGCGGACCTCCACCGAGTCCCCCCGCTGGACCAGCACCCCCCAGACGTAGCGGCCGGCGGAAAGCTCCCGGGCGATGGCCAGCGCGTCGTCGGGAGAGATCCGCCGACCCCGCCGAGCGAGGGCGTCGTTCATCCGCATCGCGTCCACGACGTCGAGATCCTCCCAGCGGGCCAGCGCCTGGACCAACAGGCCCTCGCACTGATCGCCGGTGAGGAGCTCCGGGGCGGCTCCGTCGCGGTGCTGGAACGGCAGCACCAGGATCCGTGCGGGGTCCAGCGCGGCCTCCCGTTGCAGCCCAGGCAGGAACCCGAGCACGATCAGCGTGAGGAGCGCGGCGCCGGCGCCGACTGCCGCCCACTGCCATCGCGTCCCGAACCGGGGACGCGGTCCGACCAGCGCCTCCTCGAACTGCAGCGCCGTGGGGAAGCGGTCGGCGGGGGTCTTCTCCAGGGCTCGCAGGAGCGCGGCCTCGACCCGGCTCGGCACCGAGGCCCGGACCTGCCGGACGGGCTTCGGCGACTCGTCGAGGTGGCGCGCGAGGATCAGCTCGGCCGTGGCCCCGACGAAGGGCGGCTCGCCGGTGAGCATCTCGTGCAGCACGCAGCCCAGGCTGTAGATGTCGCTCCGCCCATCCACCGGTCCCTTGCCCCCGGGCTGCTCCGGGCTCATGTAGGCCGGGGTGCCGGTCAGGATGCCCGCGTCGGCGAGGCGCTGCTCTCCCGATGGAGTGATGGCCCGCGCGATGCCGAAGTCGGTCACCAGCGCGTGCCCGCTGTCGAGCAGGATATTCTCCGGCTTGATGTCGCGATGGACCACGTCGTGGCTGTGGGCGTAGCTCAGCGCCTCCGCCACCTCGCGCGCGATCGCGACGGCGTCCGCGACCGGCAGGGGGCCCTCCCGGTCGAGCCGCGCCCGGAGCGATTCGCCGGGCACGTAGGGCATGACGAAGTAGAGGAGGCCGTCGGCCTCGCCCGAGTCGTGGAGCGGGAGGATGTTGGGGTGGGAGAGCCGCGCCGCGGTCCGGATCTCGTCGAAGAAGCGGTCGCTCCCGATGGTGCTGGCGAGCTCCGGGCGCAATACCTTGAGGGCCACGTCCCGATCGTGGCGCATGTCACGCGCCAGGAACACCGTGGCCATGCCGCCCCGGCCGATCTCCCGGCGCACGGCATAGCGCCGGGCCAGGGCGGCCTGGATCCGCTCGAGCAGGGGGGCAGACGGCGGAACCGGTTCGCTCACGGAACGCTCATGGCGCGTGGCTCCGAGGGGACGGACGGGCGTCTTGCAGCTATAAGGTAGTGGATTCCCGGACGGCGGCCAGCCGTCTCATCCTGAAACCTGGGCTCACCTCGGCCCGTCAGGGCGGCAACATCAGCCAGCCAGATCCGGGCGCCGGCCGAGGGCCGCCGGCGGCTCCCTCCAGGAGATAGGTGCTCATGAAACCAGGCATGAAGCCAGACCTTCCGTTGGTGCTCGCCGCCGTCCTCGCCGCCCTCGGGTGCGGCACCGCCAAGGCGGACGGCCCGGAGAGCCGGCCCTACCGGGTCGGCGCCGCGGACCGGGGCGAGATCCGGGTGACCGTGGAGGAGACCGGGATCGTCGAGCCGGAGCGGCAGATCGTGGTGAAGTCCCCGATCTCGGGCGTGGTCCAGCGCCTCGCGGTCCGGGAGGGTGATCGGGTCCGCCCGGGCCAGGTGCTCGCGCGGATCGTGCCGGACATTGCCCAGGCCAACACCTTCTCCCGGATTCGGAGCGAGATCGTGTCGGCGCGGATCGCCCGGGCCAATACCGAGCGCGAGCTGCAGCGGGCCGAGGCCCTCGCGGCGAGCGGGGGGGTCACCCGGTCCGACCTGGAGGCCGCCCGGGTTGCGTTCGATCAGGCGGACAACCAGCTGCGGACGGCGGAGGACCAGCTCCGTCTGGTCGAGCAGAGTGGGGTCACCGCCGCGGACACGGCCCAATGGGCGCGGATCACCGCGCCGGCCGGCGGGGTGATCATCGCGCGCGGCGTCGAGGAAGGGGAGACCGTGGTCGGGGGCACCAGCGCCTTCGGCGGGGGCACGGAGCTGTTCACCATCGCCGACCTCTCGACCCTCCTGGTCCGGGCCGCCATCAACGAGGTGGACATCGGCAAGGTCGCCCGGGGCGACAGCGTGGCGCTGTCGGTGGACGCCTTCCCGACCGATACCGTCGCGGGCATCGTCCGCCTCGTGCCCCCCGCCGCGCGGCTACAGGAGCGCGTGCGCGTCTTCGACGTGGAGATCGAGGTCCGCGGCTCGGGGGGCCCGCTCCGCCCGGGCATGACGGCGAACGTGCGGATCGCTGGACCGCGGAAGGCCGACGTGCTGCGGGTCCCGGTCGAGGCGGTGCTGCTCTCCGAGGGCCAGCCGGTCGTGTTCGTGGTCGGCGGCGGCGAGCCGGTCCGGACCCCGGTGACGCTGGGCCTCGGCGACCTCTCCTACGTCGAGGTGCTGCAGGGACTCGCCCCCGGGGACAGCGTGGCCCTGGAGGATCCGATTGCCGCCCTCGAGCGCGCCCGCAACCCAGCGAGGCGTCGGTGACGCCGGCGCGCGTCGAACGCCGGCGCGCCCCATGACCCTGATCCAGGCGCGCGACCTCACCAAGACCTACCGGCTGGGCCGGGTCGAGGTCCCCGCCCTCCGCGGCGTGGACGTCGATCTCGCGGCCGGGGAGTTCGTCGCGATCATGGGCCCCTCGGGGTCGGGCAAGAGCACCCTGATGCACATCCTCGGGTGCCTGGACACTCCCACCAGCGGCAGCTACCGGCTGGACGGCGAGGACGTCGGCGCCCTGGCGGGGAAGCGCCTGGCCCAGGTGCGGAACCGCAAGGTCGGCTTCGTGTTCCAGACCTTCAACCTGATGCCCCGGCTCACGGTCGAAGAGAACGTGGCCCTGCCCTTGAAGTACCGGGGCGGCATCCCGCCGAAGGAGCGCCGGGCGCGGGCGCGGACGGTGTTGGCCCGCCTGAGCCTCTCGGACCGGCTGCGCCACCGGCCGGAGGAGCTCTCCGGCGGCCAGCGGCAGCGGGTGGCGATCGCGCGGGCGCTGGTGGGGGAGCCGGCGATCCTGATGGCCGACGAGCCGACCGGGAACCTCGATTCGGCGTCCGGCGGGGAAGTGCTCGCTACCTTCGAGGACCTCCATTCGGCGGGGCACACCATCGTGCTCGTCACCCACGACCCGACGGTGGCGGCCCGGGCCCAGCGCATCGTGCAGATCGCGGACGGGCGGGTGGTCTAACATGGGCGTCCTCGAGTCGATCCTGACCGGTCTCGACGAGGCCCGCCGCCACTGGGGCCAGACACTCCTGAGCCTCCTCGGGCTCATCCTGGGCACGGCCAGCATCGTGACGGTCCTCGCCCTCTTCGGCGGGCAGTCCGCGCTCACCGAGCAGTACCTGGCCGAGGTCGGCGGGGCCGGCACCATCATCCTCTCCAATCGCGATCAGTCGATCACCCCCTCCGCCCGGGAGCTCGCCTCCAAGCGGCTGACGTACGGGGACGCCGCCTACCTGAAGGAGCGGGCCGGAGCCCTGGGCGCGGTGAGCCCGGGGTGGGCCCGCCAGCTCGAGTACCGGGTCGGCGGGCGGAGCTTCACCGGCCAGGTGATCGGCACCGTGCCGGACTACGCCGTGATCAACGACATCCGGCCGATGGTGGGTCGCTACCTCACCGACTACGACGTCCTTCACCGCCAGCGGGTAACGGTGCTCGGCTGGAAGTACGCGGACTCCCTCTTCGGAGTGGCCACCCGGGCCCTGGGCCAGGTGGTGAGCCTGGGGGATGTGCGGTACACCGTGGTGGGGGTGCTGGAGCGGGAGGAGTTCTACTTCGCTTCCTGGGAGAACAACGCCTTGGAGTACCGGAACCGGCGGTGCTACATCCCCATCACCACGGCGATGGCCATGTACAGCGACTCCGAGGCGCTGGACTTCCTGACCCTGAAGGCCACCGCGGCCGCGGGGGGCCCGGCCGCCGAATCGCAGGTTCGGAGCCTTCTCTACGCCCGCCATGGGGTCGAGGACTTCGACATCCGCGGCTCGGCGTCGGGCGCGGGGGACGACAGCGGGCAGTTCCTCCTGCTCTTCAACTTCATCTTCCTGGTGGTGGGTGCGGTCTCGATGTTCACCGGGGGCGTGGTCATCGCCAACATCCTCCTGGCCTCGGTGGTGGAGCGGGTCCGGGAATTCGGCACGCGGATGGCCCTGGGGGCGACGGGGACGGGGATCTTCTTCCACGTGCTCGCCGAGGTGCTGGTGGTGACGGTGCTGGGCGGGCTGCTCGGCCTCGGCCTGGGCACGGCGCTCACCGGCACGGTCGCCCACTTCATGCAGATGCCCGCCGTGGTGAGCCCGTTCATCGCATCCCTGTCGATCGGCACGGCGACGGTGGTCGGCCTGGTCGCCGGCGTCTACCCGGCCCTCCGGGCCAGCCGGCTCTCGCCCATCGAGGCCCTGCGCTATGGCTGACCGGTCCGGCCGGCTGGGCGACCTGGCCGAGCTCTTCCTCGATGCGTTCCGCGAGATTCGGGCGCACCCGCTCCGGAGCCTGCTCACCCTCTCGGGCATCGTGTTCGGCGCCGCCTCGCTGGTCTCCCTCACCTCGCTCGCGGCGGCCATGAAGCAGATGGCCTACGACGACCTGGAGTCCATGGGCTTCCCCCGGAGCTTCGTCGCCCGGGATCGAGGGCCCCGCTCCGACGCCTCGACCGCCGCCGAGCTGCGCCACACCGGGCTCCGGCTCAACGACCTGGAGGCGCTGCGGGCGCTCCCCGGGGTCGAGTCGGTGCACGGCCGGAACTTCGGCGGTGAGTACGTGGTCTCCGCCCCTGCGGACCAGCGCATGGTCCGGATCGACGGCGTGGACGCGGGCTACATCGAGATGCGCAGCTACCGCATGGTGGAGGGCCGGAGTCTGCGCCCCCTCGACGTCATCAACCACGCGCGCGTGGCCGTGGTGGGGAGCCACCTGGTCGAGGACCTCTTCGGGGCGGCGCCGCCGGTCGGCCGCACCATCACGATCGACGGTGTACGGTTCCGGGTGATTGGGGTGGTGGCGCCGATCCAATTCCAGCTGGTCCCGGCGGACTTCTCGTTTGCCGCGCGCCGCATCTACGTCCCCTATTCCTATCTCACCCGCTACGCCCGGGGCGGGGGCCGGGTGGACCAGGCGCTGGTGACCGCGACCCCCTCGGCGGACTTCGGTGCGCTGCTGCGGACCGGGACCGCCCTCCTGCGCCAGCGCCATCAGGGCGTGGAGGACTTCGAGATCGAAAACGAGGCGGTGGAAGTGCTCGAGGATTTCGCCAAGGCGGACGAGATCCTGGGCGGCTGGAACATCGTGCTCTTCACCATCGCGGCGGTGACGCTCGTGGTCGGCGGGATCGGGCTCTTCAGCGTGCTGCTCATCTCCGTGCGGGAGCGGGTGCGGGAGATCGGCATCCGGAAGGCGATCGGCGCCGACGACGGAGACATCCTCCAGCTGTTCCTGGCGGAGTCGCTTGCCCTCGCGTTCCTCGGTGCCGTGATCGGGATCGCGGGCGGGGGCGGCTTGATCTGGCTCACCGAGCTGATCGGCAGCCAGTTCGGCAAGGCCTTCGCCATCCCCATCCACCCGACCGGGATCTGGACGGCGATCGTGTTCTCCCTCCTGGTGGGCGTGGTCTTCGGCTGGTACCCCGCCCGCCGGGCCGCGCGCCTGGATCCGATCGCGGCGATCTCCGAGGTGTGACTCCGGTCACGGCCCCGCCCACCGCGGCCTCCCATCGTTCTTCTGGAACGCATCACCGCCGCGGCCGGTGTCCCCGAACGGACCGGCCGCGGTTATCATACGGGGCGCCGCCCAGGCGCGCCGTCGCTCACCCCCTCAACCCCAGGGCGTAGTTCCATGCGGACCACCCTCGCCGCCGTGGCAACCCTCGCGCTCGTGGCCGGCCCGCTGGCCGGCCAGCAGCCGCGCACCGTCGAGGTCGGCGGCTTCGGCCGGTACACCGTCTTCGATCGCACGCTCGGCTACGACGAGGCGATCGGCGGCGGGGCCCGCCTGGCCGTCTTCCTCTCGCGGACGGTCTCCCTCGAGGCGGACGCATCCTATACGCCGACCAACTTCGTGGGCGGTGGAGTGCTGTACGTGCCGATCCACGCCCGGCTCCTGTTCCACGTCCCGCTCGGGCCGGTGGGGTTCTTCTCCGTCGGGCCGGCCTACGCCCACAACCGCTACGGCATTGCCGGCGAGAGCGTCTTCGAAGACGGCATCGGCGGGCTGGCCGGCTTCCGCTTCCCCCTCGGCCGGCGGGCCACATTCCGGGTGGACGGCACGGTCGACTTCATCCCGTCGCCCTTGAACGCGGGGTTGGCCGGCATCGAGAACTGGAACTACGGCCTCCAGGCGGGCCTCTCGCTCCAGCTCGGCGGCCGGGCCGCGCCCCCCGACGCGGACCGCGACGGCATCGCCGATCGACTCGATCGCTGCCCGGCGACCCCGCGCGGGGAGCGGGTGGACGCCACCGGCTGTCCGCTGCCGCGCGACGCGGACGGGGACGGGATCCTCGATCCCGACGATCGGTGCCCCGGCACGCCCTCGGGGACGAAGGTGGATCGGCGCGGGTGCCCGCTGACGGGCGAGGCCGCGGCCGACGCCGACGGGGACGGTGTCACCGACGCCTCGGATCGCTGCCCCGGCACCCCGCGCGGGGAGCGGGTGGACGCCTTCGGTTGTCCGCTGGCCCAGGATAGCGACGGCGACGGGGTCCGCGACGACCGCGATCGCTGCCCCAACACGCCCCCGGGCACCCGGGTGGACGGGTCGGGCTGCCGAGTGCTCTTCGAAGAGGGGGCGCTCACCCTTCGACTGGAGGGCGTCACCTTCGACCCGGCCCGGGCCACCCTCACCTCCGAGGCGCGGTCCACCCTCCGCACCGTGGCGCAGGCCCTGGTCGCCAACCCAGACATTCGGGTAGAAGTGGCCGGCCATACCGACGCCGTGGGAGACGCCGGGGAGAACCTCCGCCTGTCCCAGGGCCGGGCGGAGGCGGTGCGCACGTTCCTCATCCAGCTTGGGGTGGAGGCGAGCCGCCTGACGGCCCGCGGCTACGGCGAGTCGTCGCCGATCGCCAGCAACCGGACGGCGAGCGGTCGAGCGCAGAACCGGCGGGTCGAGCTGCGGAGGGTCAACTGACCCTCCTCGGCCGCGCGCTTGCCCGCCTGGCGCCGGCTCTCGCCTTGGCGTTCCTCGCCTGCGGGAGGTCGGACCTCCAGCTCATCGAGGAGCCGGCCCCGCCGGGCCCCGGCAGCCTGGCGCCGCAGCTCTCGCCCGCGGCCGGCGGCGGCCTCTACCTGACGTGGATCCAGCCTCGGCCGGAGGGCGGCCACGCGGTCAGGCTCGCGGCCCGCCGCGATGGGATGTGGGGAGCCGCGTCGACCATCGTCGAGACCGACTCCCTGTTCGCCAATTGGGCCGACCGGCCCGGCGTCACCGAGCTGGCCGACGGCACGCTGCTGGCCCATTGGCTGGCCAGGACCGCGGGCGCCACCTACGCCTACGAGATCCGGCTGGCGCACTCGCGGGACGGCGGACTCACCTGGGGGCCCCCGGTCGTGCCGCACGGGGACCGATCGCCGGTCGAGCACGGCTTCGTGTCCGCCTCCCCGCTGGGAAGCGGCGGGGCACTCCTCCTCTGGCTGGACCAGCGGGAGAGCCTCGGGCTGGAGGAGGGGAAGTCCCGGATGACGCTTCGCGGCACCCTCGCCGGCGCCGACGGGGGCGTGGCGCCGGACACTCGGGTGGACGATCTCGTATGCGATTGCTGTCCGACCGCCATGGCCGTCACCGCGAGCGGGGTCGTCGCCGCGTACCGGGATCGGACCGAGGACGAGATCCGGGACATCGCGGTCGTCCGGTGGACTCCGGCGGGGTGGAGCGAGCCGCGGGTCGCCTCCGCCGACGGATGGCGCTACGCCGCCTGCCCGGTCAACGGACCCGCCCTCTCGGCCCGAGGCGACAGCGTTGCGCTCGCCTGGTTCACCGCCGGCGGCGACGATCCCCGCGTGCTCCTGGCCCGGTCCACCGACGGTGGCCGCTCCTTCGGCCCGCCGGTCCGGGTGGACGACGGCCGGGCCGAAGGGCGCGCGGACGTGCTGCTACTCGCAGGCGGTGACGTGCTGGTGTCCTGGATTCGGGGCGCCCCGCCGAGGGGCGAGGTACGCCTGCGTCGCGTGGGCCGCGATGGCACGCCGGGCCGAGTGTGGGCCGTCACCCCCGACGAGGCCATCCCGGCCCGGTCGTTCCCTCGGCTGGCCCAGGCCGGCGGCGATTTGGTGCTCGCCTGGCGCGAGGCCGGGGAGCCGGGAGGGATCAGGGTCGCCCGGGTCCGTGTCCCCGACTGACCGGACCGGCACCATGCAAACGAGGGGGCGGCCTTGGCCGCCCCCTCGTGTGCTTTGCGGATCGCGCGATCAGGTCTTCCGCTTTGGCTCGGCGGGCGGCGGCGTCATCGGCGCGTCGTCGTTCCAGATCTGCTCGGCGATGAGCCACTGCCCGTCCACCTGGTGCCAGTGGGTCAGGTACTTGCCGTTGATGGCAATGCCGACCCCTCCGGCCGTGGGCGTCAGGCTGTAGATATAGGTGCCGCGCTCGAGCGCAATGGGGCCGCTCGCCACGACGTTCGCGACGTTCAGCACCAGCTTCTGCGTCATTCCCGGGGGCGGCGGCTCGCTCTTCATGTCCGCCACGATCGCCGCGCGGCCGATGACGGCCGGCTTCGCGGGCGGCATGGAGACCGCGTTCTCGGTGTAGTACTTGCCGAGCGAGTCGATGTGGCCGGCGTCGAAGTGGGCCACCCACTCGGCGTTGATCGCTTCGATCGCCGTCCGGGCGGCGGCAGCCTCGGCCTCCATCCCGGCTTGGGTGGTCTCCGCGCTCTGCCCCTGCGGCGTACAGGCGGCGAGCGCGGCCGCAGCGGTGACTGCCAGCAGGGCGCGCATGGGATACTCCTCGGTTGGGGTCGGGATTCACTAGTATATCGGCCGCGGCCGATCCCGCCAGGGGGACCGATTGACAGCCCGCCCCCGAGACGGGCTACCTTCCCCCATGCCGCGTCCCCTGCACATCGCCCTGCGGATGGGCCTCTTGGGCCTGGTCCTGGCGGCCGGGGCCGTTCCGCTCGGCCCGTTCCCCGCGCTCGGCCCGCTACTCGACCCGGCTGCCGGCGTCTGGGCCGTGGCCCGGCACGCGACCCTCCCGCGGTCTGCGGCACTCGGGGTGGCGGGCCTGGGCGACTCGGTGATGGTCCGGATCGACGACCGCGGCGTCCCCCACATCTGGGCCGGCTCGGAGGAGGACGCCTACCGGGCGCTGGGCTACATCGTAGCCCGGGATCGGCTCTTCCAGATGGAGCTCCAGACCCGTGCCACGGCCGGCCGCCTCACCGAGTGGGTGGGGCCGGCGGCGCTGCCATCGGACCGGCTCATGCGATCCCTCCGGCTCGCCGCAAGCGCCGAGCGGGACTACGCGGCGCTGGACCCGGCCTCGTCCGAGGCCGTCATGCTCCGGGCCTATGCCGACGGGGTCAACGCCTGGATCGCGACGATGAGCCGCTCCGCCCTCCCGCTGGAGTACCGGCTGCTCGGCGTCCGGCCCGAGCCGTGGCGGCCGGAGCACTCGCTCTATCTCGCGAAGCGCATGAGCTGGACCCTCTCCTACAGTCGGCACGAGCTGCAGCGGTCCCGCGTGGCGGCGCTCGTGGGGGAGGAGGCCGCCGACGCCCTGATGCCCCGCAACAGCGCGATCCAGGAGCCGGTCCAGCCGAACGGGCGGGGGCCGACGGTCGCCTTCGCCGCGGTGCCGCCCCCGGGCGCTCCGATCCGGTCGGCCCCGGCGGCGGAGCGCGCCCTGCTGGACCCTCCGGCCGACGGCTGGAACGATGCGCCCCTCGGCTCCAACAATTGGGCCGCCGGCCCCAGCCGGACCCGGGACGGATACGCGCTCCTGGCCGGCGATCCGCACCTCGACCTCACGCTCCCTTCCATCTGGTACGAGGTGCACATCGTCGTGCCGGGCGCCCTCGATGCGTACGGCGTGACGATCCCCGGCGGACCCGGGATCCTGATCGGCTTCAACCGCGATCTCGCCTGGAGCTTCACCAACAGCTCGGCCGACGTGGCGGACTTCTTCCGGGAGACGGTGGACGACTCGCTCGCCCCCACCCGCACCCGCCTGGGCGACGGGTGGCGGCCGGTCGAGCGGCGGATCGAAACGTATCGGGGCAAGCGCGGCGGCACCGTCGCGACCGACACCCTCTACGCCTCGCACCGGGGCCCGTTGCTCCGGCTGCCCGAGGGCTGGATCTCGCTGCGCTGGACCGCCCTCGATTCCGGCAGCGTGATGGGCGCGATCCAGGACGGTGCCAAGGCCGCATCGGCGGACGCGTGGCTCGCCGCGATGGAGCGGTTCGTGGTCCCGCCCCAATCGGGCCTCGTGGCGGATCGGCGCGGCACCATTGCCCTGCGGGCGGCGGGGCACTATCCGCTCCGCCCCGACGACGAGGGCGGCCGCCTGCGGGACGGCGCTTCCGCGGCCTCGGATTGGCTGGGATTCCGTCCCCTGCCCCGCCAGCCCTTCGCCAAGAACCCGGCGCAGGGCTACCTCGCCTCGGCCAACCAGCAGCCGATCGATCCCGCGTACGATCGCGGGTACCTCGGGCGCGACTGGCCGGCGCCCTGGCGCGCGCTCCGAATCAACGCGCTGCTCCGTCTGGACTCCGCGGCGACGCCGGAGTCATTTCGGGCCCACCAGACCGACCCGGGGAGCCCGAGGGCGGAGGCGTTCCTCCCGGCGTTCGTGTCCGCCGCCCGCGGCTCGGCGGACACCGCCGCGCGGCGGGCCGCCGAGCTGCTCGCGGAATGGGATGCGCGTTACACGCGCCACAACGAGCGGGCGATCCTCTTCGAGCTGGCGATGCGCCGCCTGCCGGACGCGATCTGGGACGAGCTCGCCGACAGCGCCGGTCGCCGGCCGTACACCCCGGGTGCGCTGGTCGTCGCCGCCCTGCTGCGGGACCCGGAGAGCCTCTGGTGGGACGATCGCCGGACGCCGTCGCGGGAGACCCGCGACACGATCCTCGCGCAAAGCCTCGGCCGGGCGTACGCCGAAGCGCTGGAGAGCCTCGGTCCGCCGGACGGCGGCGGCTGGCGGTGGGACCGCGCGGCGGGAATGGACATCCACCACTTGCTGCGCCTTCCGGCGCTCTCCGCGCTGGACGTGCCCAATCAGGGTGGCCCCGGCACCCTGAGCCCCATGGCCCTCGACGGCACCCACGGAGCCAGCTGGCGGATGGTGGTCCGGCTGGGTCCGATCGTCGAGGCGTGGACGGTCTATCCCGGAGGCCAGTCCGGGAATCCAGCGAGTCCGTGGTATCGGAACCGCATCCCGCTCTGGTCCGCGGGCTCGCTCGAGCCCGCGCTGGTCCCCGCGATGCCCGACGACCTCCCCCCGTCGCGCGTCGTGGCCACCCTTCGGCTCGGCGGCTGACGGTGCGCGTTCTCCTACGCCTGGTGCTGCTGGCCGCGGCCTTCGCGGCCGCGCAGTGGGCCTTCGGATGGTGGGCCCCCGCCGCGGTGGGTGCCGC
>JBFIUJ010000048.1:0-12042 GCA_041607595.1 Gemmatimonadales bacterium
CCCTGATCCAGACCGGCAAGGTGCACCACTTCCCGGTCGTGCTCTTCGGGTCCGCCTACTGGGGACCGCTCACCAGCTGGCTCCAGGCCACGGTGGCCGCCGAGGGAAAGATCGGCGACGAGGATCTCTTCCTGTTCCAGACGACGGACGACGTGGGGGAAGCGGCCGACATCGTGATCCGGGCGCGCGAGTCGCGCAGCTACCTCCACGCGCCCGAAGGGAATCGCGACCCATGAGCAAGCCGGCAGACCGCTTCCTCCGCGGCAAGCGGATCGATCCCCCAGCGATCACCGGCGCGGAGACCGCCGCGGACCTGATCGACGAGGCCTTCCTGGCCTACAACGCCGGGCGGCTTCGGGAGGGGTGCCATCTGTTCACCCAGCGGATGCTGGAGCCGAACGTCACCGTGGGCATGAGCCTGACCGGGGCGATGACGCCGGCGGGGCTCGGGATGAGCTCGCTCATCCCGCTGATGGAGGCGGGGTTCGTGGACTGGATCATCTCGACCGGCGCGAACCTGTATCACGACGCGCACTTCGGACTCGGCTTGGCGATGCACCGGGGGACCCCCCACGCCGACGACGTGGAGCTCCGCGAGACGGGCGTGGTCCGGATCTACGACATCTTCTTCGACTACTCGGTGCTCCTCTCCACCGACGCCTTCATCCGGGACGTGTCGGCGCGCGACGAGTTCCAGCGACCGATGAGCACGGCCGAGTACCACTACCTGCTCGGCGGGTACCTGGCCGAGCGGGAGCGCGCGCTCGGGCGCTCGCGCCGATCGGTGTTGGCCGCGGCGCACGCGCTCGACGTGCCGATCTATACCAGCTCCCCGGGGGACAGCTCGATCGGCATGAACGTGGCGGAGCAGGCCCTGGACGGCAGCGCGCTGCGCTTCGACGTGAGCGCCGACGTCAACGAGACCGCGGCCATCGTGCTCGACGCCAAGCGGGGCGACGGAAAGAGCGGGGCCCTGATCATCGGCGGGGGGAGCCCCAAGAACTTCCTGCTCCAGACCGAGCCGCAGATCCAGGAGGTGTTGGGGATCGACGAGCGGGGACACGACTACTTCCTCCAGATCACCGACGCCCGCCCCGACTCGGGCGGCCTCTCGGGGGCCACGCCGGCGGAGGCGGTGAGCTGGGGCAAGATCGATCCCGACATGCTGCCGGGTACGGTGGTCTGCTACCTGGACAACTCGGTCGCCCTCCCACTCCTGACCGCCTACGCGCTGCAGCGCCACCCGCCCCGGACGCCGAGGCGGCTCTATCGCCGGCGCGAGGCGATGCTCGAGCGGCTGGTGCAGGAGTACCGCGCCGCGCTCGAGTTCCGGAATGCCCGGGCCGAGGAGGCCTCGGCCGGCGGCGTGGGCAAGCCATAGTGGCTTCCCCACCCCCGGTGGGCCAGGCGGCGCCGCCGCTTCTCTCGCAGGCCTACAGCCGGTACGCGCTGGGGCTGCTCGCCGTCGTCAACCTGCTCAATTATCTCGACCGCAACGTCATCTTCGCGCTCTTCGAGCCGATCAAGCGGGACCTCATGCTCACCGACACCCAGCTCGGCTGGCTGGGCTCGGCCTACATCATCGTCTTTTCGCTGGCCGCCCTGCCCTTCGGCGTGATGAGCGACCTGCGGAGCCGGCGGGCGGTGATCGCCGGCGGGGTGACGCTGTGGAGCGCCTTCACCCTGCTGAGCGGGTTCACCCGCAACTTCTGGCAGATGTTCGCCTGTCGGGCGGCGGTCGGGGTGGGCGAGGCGGCGTACGGGCCGGCGGCGCAGTCGCTGGTGGCGGACTACTTCCCCGGCCGCGCGCGCGCGTTCGCGATGGGCATCCTCGCCTCGGGGGTGGCGCTCGGCGGGGTGCTCGGGCTCCTGCTGGGCGGCTGGCTGGAGGACGCGTACGGGTGGCGCGCGGCCTTCTTCCTGGTGGCGCTCCCCGGCTTCATCTGCGCGGTGCTGGTCGGCCGGCTGCGGGATCCGACCCGCGTGCCCGACAAGCTGGTCCTGACCAAGGTGCTGAGCGAGCTGGAGGTCGGGCTCGCGACCGTGGCGCGGCAATTCATGCCGCTCATCGGGATGACGGCGGTGGGCGGGGTCGCCGCGGTGTGGCTGGACCAGGTCCACGACGCGGACTCCAAGCTGGACATCGCCATCTTCGGCGCGTTCGTGGGGCTCGGGGTGGCGCTCACCATCATGCGCTGGGTGCGCCACATCCGCGCCGACCAGATCGACCGGACGCCCTTCGGCGGCGTCAGCTCCACCTGGGACGAGGTGATGCACGGGGTCATGACCGTGCTCCGGACCCCCACCCTGGTCTTCATCTTCATCGGCGGGGCGCTGACGTCCTTCGGGAACAACGGCCTCGTGGGCTGGGCGCCGACCTTCGCCGCGCGGGAGCTGAGCCTGACCTCGGCCCAGGCGGCCGTGCTCTTCGGCAAGTGGGGACTCATCTTCGGGACGGCGGGCACCATCTTCGGCGGCTTCCTGGCCGACTGGCTCCGTAAGTACACGAAGATCGGCCGGGTGCTGACGGTGGCCATGGGGCTGATCGTGGGCGGCGCGCTCTCGCTCTGGCTCCTGACCATCCGGGACCTCACCCTCTTCGTGCCGGTCTTCTGCGCCGCCTTCTTCTGCCTCACCTGGTTCAACGGGCCGATCTCGGCCGTGATCTTCGACGTCGTGCCCGCGCGAATCGGGGCCACGGTCATCGGGGCCTACCTGCTCTTCATCCACCTCGCCGGGGACGCGATCGCGCTCCCCCTGGTCGGCATGCTCTCCGACCGGTTCGGCCTGAGCCGGGCGATCATGCTTCTCCCGCTGGTCACCCTGGCGAGCGGCTTCGTGGTGCTCGGGGCGATCCGGACGGTGGCGCGCGACATGGCCTGGGTGCAGGAGCGGACCAGCGGGGCCTTCCGGGTCCCGCCGCTCCCTCGCGAGCGCGGTCGCTGAAACCGGCGGGCTCCGAAGGCCGTCCGGCCGGCACCATCCAACCATCACGGAGAGATCCCATGCGTACGTTCCTCCCCGCCCTCGGCGCGCTCCTGCTGGCCGTCCCGGCCGCCGCTCCGGCCCAGTCCGCGGCGGATTCCGCGGCCATCCGCGCCACGGCCCTCGACTACGTGGAGGGATGGTACGAGGGCAACGCGGAGCGGATGCAGCGGGCGCTGCACCCGGACCTCGCCAAGCGGATCGCCCGGACCCGGGGCGGCGAGAGCCGAGTGGAGCACATGACGGCGGAGATGCTGGTGCAGGCCACCGGGCGGGGCGGCGGGAAGAGTACGCCCGAGGATCGTCGGGTCAAGAACGTCGCGATCCTCGACATCTTCGGTGGGGCGGCCAGCGTGCGGGCAGAGATGTCGGGCTGGATCGACTACATGCACGTGGCCCGGGTGGACGGGCGGTGGGTGATCGTGAACGTGCTCTGGGAGCTCAAGCCCAGGTCGTAGGCGTCAGCGCACGTTCTTGGAGAAGAGGTCCATCAGCTCGTCGTACATCGCCTCCGCCTTGGCCGGGTCGCCGGAGCGGATGGCCTCGGTGGCGCAGTGGCGGAGATGGTTGTGCAGGAGCGCGCGCCCGGCGCCGCGGAGCGCCTCCTGCACGGACGAGATCTGGACCAGCACGTCCGCGCAGTACCGCTGCTCCTCCACCATCTTCTGCAGGCCGCGCACCTGCCCCTCGATCCGGCGGAGCCGGACCTGGAGCCCGCGCTTGACGTCGGCGTCCACTTCGACGGCGTGTGTGCCGTCCCCCGGTCGCGTCCCGCACCCGCAGGGGACGGTGTGATCTGGGGGCATGGGACCTCCAGGAAAGAGAAGGCGATAGGCGAAAGGGGAAAGGCGGTGCGGGGAGGGGCCCTTTCGCCCTTCCCTTTTCGCCCGCCGGATCAGGCCCGCCGCAGCCGCAGGCTGTTCCCCACCACGGTGACGCTGCTCACCGCCATCGCGGCGGCCGCCATCATCGGCGTGAGCAGGATGCCGAGGGGAGGGTAGAGCGCGCCGGCCGCCACCGGAATCCCGACCACGTTGTAGGCGAAGGCCCAGAACAGGTTCTGCTTGATCACCCGCATCGTGCTGCGGGAGAGGCCGAACGCGCGGGCGACGCCGCGCAGGTCCCCCCGCATCAGGGTCACGCCGGCCGTCTCCACCGCGACGTCGGTGCCGGTACCGATCGCGATCCCCACGTCCGCCTGGGCCAGGGCCGGAGCGTCGTTGAGCCCGTCCCCCACCATCGCGACGACCCGTCCCTGCCCCTGCAGCCGGCGGACCTCGTCCAGCTTGCGGTCGGGGAGCACCTCCGCCACCACCCGGTCGATCCCGACCGCCTGGGCCACGCTCTCCGCGGTCCGCCGGCCATCCCCGGTGAGCATCACCACCTCGAGGCCCAGCGCCCGCAAGCTCCGCACCGCCTCGGCGCTGGTGGGCTTGATCGGATCCGCTATCGCCAGGAGCCCCGCGGCCCGCCCGTCCGCCGCCACGTAGACCGGCGTGCGCCCCCCGCCGGCCAGCCGGTCGGCGGTCTCGACCAGCGCGCCGACATCCACTCCCCCCTCCGCCAGGAACGCGCGAGTGCCCACGGCGACCGTGCGCCCGCCGACCTCCCCCCGCACGCCCTTCCCCGGCACCGCCGTGAAGCCGACCGGCTCCACCGTGGCCACGCCGCGGTCCGTCGCGGCCGCCACGATGGCCTCCGCCAGCGGGTGCTCGGAATGCCGTTCCAGGGACGCGGCCAGGGCGAGGAGATCCGGCTCCGTGACCTCCGCGGCCGGGACGATCTCGGTCACCGCCGGCCGGCCCTCGGTGATGGTGCCGGTCTTGTCCAGCACCACCACGTCCACGTCCCGAACCCGCTGCAGCGCCTCGCCGCCCTTGATCAGGATCCCCTCCTCCGCCCCGCGGCCGGTGGACACCATCACCGCGGTCGGCACGGCGAGTCCCATGGCGCAGGGGCAGGCGATGATCAGCACCGTCACCGCGGCGGCCAGCGCCCGCAGCCCGGCCGGCTCTCCCGCCAGCACGAACCAGAGGACGAAGGTGGCGATCGCGATCGAGATCACGACCGGCACGAACACGGCGGAGATGCGATCCGCCAGGTGCTGGATCGGCGCGCGGGTGCCCTGGGCCTGCTGCACCAGCCGGATGATCTGGGAGAGGACCGTGTCCCGCCCCACGCGGGTGGCGCGGAAGCGGAACGAGCCGAGCCGGTTCAGCGTGGCGCCGACCACCTCGTCGCCGGGATTCTTCGCGACCGGCAGCGGCTCGCCGGTGAGCATGGACTCGTCCACCGCGCTGGTGCCCTCGAGCACCAGCCCGTCCACCGGCACCCGCTCCCCAGGACGGACCCGCAGCTCGTCCCCCACCTGCACCTCGGACAGCGGGATCTCGACCTCCCCGCCGTCCCGGAGCACCCGGGCGGTGTCGGGACGGAGGCCGAGGAGCCGGCGGATCGCGTCGGTGGTGCGGCTCTTGGCGCGGGCTTCGAGGAGGTTGCCGAGCAACACCAAGGCGATGATCCAGACCACGGCCTCGTAGTAGACGTGGGGCTCGACCCCCTGGGCGCGGAACCAGCCGCCGGCCACGGTCATCGCCACGGAAAAGACGAAGGCCGCCCCGGTGCCCACCGCGATCAAGGTGTTCATGTCCGCGCTCCGGTGCCGGAAGGCCGCCCAGGCGCGGGTGTAGAAGTGGCGGCCGGCCCAGAGCACGACGGGCGCGGAGATCCCGAGCAGGATCCAGCGCCAGCCGCCCGCGGGCACGGAGTACATCCAGGGCGCCGCCCGGCGGAGCAGCCGCCCGACCGGGGCGAGCAGCGCCATCAGCGGATCCACCGCGCCGTGGTGGCCCTCGAGCTCGCCCAGCGGGATCCCGAACAGCATCACCAGCGCGCCGGCCGCGAGGCTGACCCAGAGCTTGGCCTTGAGCTCGGCGATCTCCCGCGCCCGCTCCGCGTCCTGCGCCTGGATCAGCGTCTCTGGGCTCGGCTCCTCCGCCGGGACCTCCGCGCCGTAGCCGGTCGCGCGGATCACCTCCGCCAGGCCCCGGGCGGAGGTGACGGCGGGATCGAAGTCGATCGTGGCGCGCTCGGTCATCAGGTTGACCGCGGCGGTCGAGACCCCGGCCGTCCGCTCCAGCGCGCGCTGGACCCGCGCGCTGCACGCGGCGCAGGTCATGCCGGACACCGGAATGGTGCAGGACTCGTGGGACCGGGCGGGCGAGACGGCGGCGGTGGGCGACATCGGCTCAGCCCTCCGCCGGCTCGACCACGATCCGCCCGCGCAGCATCCCCATGCCGCAGGCGAACTCGTGGACCCCGGGCTCCGAGGGGGTGAAATCCACCGAGGTGGTGTGGTGGGCCGGGAGGAACC
The DNA here is from genome assembly GCA_041607595.1 of Gemmatimonadales bacterium. Classification (GTDB taxonomy): domain Bacteria; phylum Gemmatimonadota; class Gemmatimonadetes; order Gemmatimonadales; family GWC2-71-9; genus JBFIUJ01. The sequence continues at coordinate 6,359 of JBFIUJ010000048.1, forward strand.
GCCGGATCCCGAAGTCGGCCAGGACGACCTCTTCGGAGCAGCTGCTCGTCTCCGTACGATGGAACTCGAGGCGTACGGGCCGGCCGGCGCGCACGCGCACGGTGGCGGGGTCGTATCCGCCCTGCACCTCGATCGCCACGCGCTGGATCCCCTCGGTCTGGGCGACGGCCGCCGCCGGGGCCTGGGAGAAGAGGAAGTACCAGTTGACCCAGGCGATGGCCGCGAGGCCGGCGATGGTCACGACGATCTCGATCGGCGTCATTGAGACTGGGTCCTCAGGCCTCGAGCGGCGACGCGCGGTAGCCCGCCTCGTCCACCAGGGCGGCGATCTTGGCAGGGTCGGTGGTCGCCTCGTCGTAGCGGACCGATGCCCGCCCGATCTGGACGGAGCCGATCTCGACGCCTGGGGCCGCGCCCAGGGCCTTGCTGACGGCGTTCAGGCAATGGCCGCAGCTCATGCCCTCGATGTGTAACGTCAGGTTTTTCATGTGTTTACGCCTCATGGCAGAGCAGTCGTCCGGGGCGGCGACATGACCAGTATATATAGGGGAGGGGGGTATGTCAAGGTCTCGCCTGCGCGCGGCCGGATGCCAAAGAGGCCGCGGATGTCCGCGGCCTCTCGAGGAGCCTGGGCGAAGCAGCGCCTCAGGCTGGCGCGCGTCCTACGCGGGCCAAGCGCCGGCCCAGGTAGCTCAGCAGCAGCAGCAGGCCGAACATGCAGACCACCAGCGGCCCGGTCGGAAGGTCGTAGCGGAAGGAGACCACGATGCCGGCGGCCGAGGCGATCATGCCGGCAAGCCAGGAGAGGATGGCGAGCCAGCGGTAGCTCTCGGTGAACTGGAACGCGATCGCCGCGGGCACCACCAGGAAGGAGAACACCAGGAGGACGCCGGCGACGGGCACCGAGAAGGTGATCACGACGCCGAAGGAGAGGTAGAACAGGAAGTCCCACCAGCGGATCTTCCAGCCGCTCCCCAGCGCGGTCTCGGGCTCGAACGAGATCGTCAGGAAGCGGCGCCGGAGCACCCAGTGGAGTGCGCCGATGACGGCATAGATGACGGCCATCCGCAGGATCGCAGGCCAGGTGACCCAGAGCAGGCTGCCGACCAGGATGTCCTTGATGGCCTCCCCACCGCGCGGGGCCTGGTCGGCGACGAGGATCGCGGCGGCGGAGGCGACGACGTAGACGATGCCGATGATCGCTTCCTGGGGGACCCTGCCCTTCTGCGTGGTGCGGGTGAGGGCGAAGATCCCGGCGCCCAGGGTGGTGAAGCCGAGCGCGTAGGCGAAGTTGCCGGGGCTGTCGTGCTCCACCCCGACGAGGATCGCCACCGTGGAGCCCAGCGCCGCCATCTGCGCCAGCGACAGATCCACGAAGATCACTTCCCGGGCGATGATGTGGAGGCCCAGGTAGGAGTGGATCGCCACGATCACCATGCAGGCGACGAGCGGCGGCAGCATCAGGTCGAGCATCGGTCCCCCGTCACTTGTAGACGGCGGTGAGGCCGTCGATCCAGGCGTCCATGAGGAGGAAGTAGCTGTCGACGCCGGGGGCGCCCAGGGTGTGCGCCGGCACGACCACGGCCGTGGCCCCGGTGCGCTCCGCCACCTGGGTGATCTGGCGGCGATCGAAGTAGTTCGAGGCGAAGAGCGCCGGAATCCTCCGCGCCTTCATCAAGGCGATGACCTCCTGCACGTGCCGCGGCGTCGGCGGAATCCCGGGCTTGGGCTCGACGAACTCGGCGCAGGGGATCCCGTAGCGCGCGCTGAAGTAGACCCACTCCCGGTGGTAGCAGACCATCTCCTTGCCCCGCAGCGACTCGGCCCGCTTCAGCCAGCCGCCGAGTCGGGTCGCGAGCGGCGCTCCGTGGAACTGGTTGGCGTCCAGGAACTCGAGCAGCTTCCCGCTCCGGAGCAGGGTCAGGGCCGTCGCCGGGGTGAGGATGCCGACCAGCTCCGGGCCCATCGTCGCGTCGAGCACCCGCCGCTCGAAGGCGACCAGACGGCCGCGGAAGTACTCGGCGTCGGCCGGCGACACCCGTACGAGGCCGGTCAGGATGTTGCGCCCGATCAGGATCGCGTTGACCGGATCGGTGTGGATGTGGGGGTTGTCGGCGATGTGGATGTCGCCCTGGGAGCGGCTCACCGACACGGGTACCTCGAGCAGCGCGATGCCGGTGTAGGCCGTGACATAGCCCGGTCCGCCCTCGGAGACCTTGCGGTTGTTGGCCCGGTCGAGGAGGGCCGGGACCCAGAGCTCGAGGTCGAGGCCGGTGGTGACGAACACGTCCGCGTCGCGGAGCAGGGCCACGAAGCTGGGCTTGGGCTGGACGAAGTGAGGGTCCTCGTCGCCCTGCGCGATCGAGGTCACGACCCCGCGGTCTCCCACGATCTCCCGGGCGATGGCCCCGTAGGTGGTCAGGCTGGTGACGATCTTCACCGGGTCCGGGCCCGGCGCCGCCGGGGGTGGGCCCGCTGCCGCGAGCAGCAGGAGCATCGGGTACAGCATGGTCGGTCCTTTCGAGGGCCGCGGGTCGCGGCCTCAGTAGGTCTCGTGCTTGTGGGGCCCCATGGCCCAGACGATCTGGAGCAAGGCCCGGGTTTCGTCGCCGTCCGGCCCGCCCTTGGAGCGCTGGCCTTCGAGCCGGAGGTAGACGAACTCGCTCTGCCACCAGGTGATCGTGGGCGAGACCATCCACTCGGACCCCGCACCGCCGACGCTCTCCACCCGGTCGTAGCGCCCGCCGAGGATCCAGCGCCGGTTCGCCCGGAACTGGACGTCCAGGAAGCCGCCGTAGCGGCTCTCGGCGATGCCGGCGGTGTTGGTGTGGATGCGGTAGCCCTCGGCCCGGAGCGTGAGGTCGCGCCGGGTTGCGTCGCTCGGCGGGCGGACGGTGACCCGGAGGTCCACGCCCAGCACGTTGCCGGTGCGGTCGGCGTCGTCGTTCCGGCCGGCGAGCCCGGTGAAGCCGACCTGGGCGTAGGCGCTCCGGGTGACCTGCCAGAAATTCTGCAGCCGGCCCAGCACCAGCGGCTGCCGGCTGTCGCCGATCAGCGGCTCCACCTCCGACGTGGTGCCCTGGAGCCAGAGCTCGTGGGTCCCGCCGGCCAGCCCGATGGGGAGCGTCGTGTAGAGCGAGAGCCCGACGCCGGCCAGTCCCTCCTCGCCGAAGTACCGCCGGTAGACGAGCGGGTACTCCGACTCCGGGAGCGCGTGGCTGTGCCAGCGGTTGAGATCGCCCACTGGCTGGCGGAACTTGCCGGCATCCAGCCGGAGCCGGCCGGGCAAGCCGGTCCAGTAGAGGTACCCCTCCTCGATCGCGATCTCCTCCTGCTCCACCGCGAGGAAGGCCTTCGCGTTGGAGTAGGGGTCGAGGGCCGACTGGAAGGAGAACTCGAACTCCCGGTCCACCGCGTTGTCCGCCTGGCGCCCCTCGCGCGCCACCAGCCGCAGGTCGCCGGTGACGGTGATCTCGGGATTCAGCGCGGACAGGTTGCGCTGCCGGCTGACGAACTCGCGTGGCAGCGCGGTGTCCGCCGCCGCGGGCTCCCCCTCGGCCGCGGCCTCCGCGGCCGCGGCGCGGATGGCGGCCAGCGCGTCGGCCGAGTCGGCGGGGGCGGGAACAGGGGCGCAGCGTGCGGCGGCCGTGGTCAACCGGGCGTCGAGGCGGCGGACCGCGGCGGCCAGCGAGTCGGTCGTCGGGTCGCCGGTGGGGGCGAGCGGCCCGAGGGCCGGCCGTGCCGCCGGGCAGACGCCGGCCTCGAGGGAGTCGAGCCGAGCGGCCATCGCGGCGACCTCCCGGCGGAGGGAGTCGGCCTGGGCCTGCCTCGGCGTCTGTGCGTCCGCCACGGTCGCCCACGCGAGCGAGGCCAGCGCGGCGAGCCCGATGGCGGGCAGGGGAGAGCGGATTGGAGACCTCATCGTCGCTCCGGATTCGTTCGGCGACGCCGGCGGTGGGCCGGTGCGCCAGGGATCGCGATCGGGCGGCGGCGCTGCCGCAGGCCCGATCATGCCGTCGTTGCGATCAGCCGAAGGCCGGAGGGGCGCGCTGGTGCTGGAGCGAGGAAGGGGGACGGACGTGCGGAGCGGCCGGCGGCGGCGCCAGGGAGGCCGCGGCGAACTGCGCCAGCGGCAGGATGGAGCCGGTGAGGCCGACCGCGAGCCTCGGCACGGGGAGGGGCTGGCTCAGGCCGCAGCGGTCGGCGTGGTGCTCGGCGCCCGGGGCTTCGACGTGGGGGCGCTGGGTCCCGTCGGCCGATCCGTGCCGGTGATAGACCACCGCGTCGAGCACGGACGCCCCCGCCCCGCCGAATGCCAGCAGGATGACGAGGAACAGGCCGCGGGCTGCGGTCGCCAGGCCGGATGCCATGGGGTGGAATTCTAAAGGGGTGGCGGGCGAAAGGCGAAAGGCGAAGGGGGAAGGGCGAAAGGGGAAGAGCGAAGCGGGGGGCGGCGAACCGGCACGTCGCCTCGCTCTCTTCGACCCTCGACTCCTATCTCAGCTCGCTCGCCTTGATGGTGCGGGACCACTTCTCCCGGCCGGCCACGTCCCACACGGTGATGGTCATCTGGCGGTCGGTGCGGGGGCCGGAGACGTCCAGCGTAGCGAAGTTGCGCTCGGTGACCTGGGTCCCCTCCACCCGCAGGTAGTTGGGCTCGGAGGCGACGGTGGAGGGCGTGGCGGTGAGGGGGGAGACGGTCAGGTCGTAGAGCGGGTAGGTGCCGCGGCGCTCGAGCCGGGTGAGCTCGGTGTGGTGCCGGTCGCCGGTCAGGAACATCACCCCCCGGATCCCCTCCTGCTCGATCCGGGAGAGCAGCCGGGCCCGCTCGGCGGGGAAGTTGGCGTAGTTCTCCCAGCGAGGGAGTGGGTTCAGCACCTGGCCGCCCACGGCCACTAGCTTGAAGGGGGCCCGGCTCGAGGCGAGCGCGTCGATGAGCCAGTCGAGCTGGGCCTGGCCCAGGTAGTCGCGGTCGGCACCACGGAGGTCGTTGGGCGCGCGGTGCCAGCGGTCGTCGAGCAGGAAGAACTGCACGTCGGCCCACTCGAAAGTGGTGACCGTGCCGGGCACCCCGTCCATTCCGTAGGACGGGTTGCCCCAGAAGAGCCGGAAGGCCTCGAGAGTCTTGGCCTTGTCCCGGAAGGAGCGGTCGCTGTCGTTCGGGCCGTAGTCGTGGTCGTCCCAGATGGCGTAGTGGTGCACCGAGCCGAGGAAGGGCTGCAGCTCGGGGAGGGCGCGGCTGTGGGTGTAGCGGGCCATGATGCCGGTCCGCGAGTACCAGTCCGCCTCGCGCAGGTAGAGGTTGTCGCCCAGCCAGAGCATCGCGTCGGGCCGCTTCGCCGTCATCGCCTGGAGAATCTCGAAATCCCCGCCGTACGGCCGGCCCGGCCGGTCGTACGCCGGCTCGTTGACGTAGAAGCAGCTCCCCAGCATGAAGCGGAAGGCCGGCGGGTCGGTCCGCCAGTGCCAGAGGCTCTGGGTCTGGAAGCGGAGATGGTAGGGCCGGCGGACGGCTCGGCCGTCCACGTGGATCTCGTAGAGGTAGACCCGTCCCGGCTCCACCCGATCCGCGATGAGCCGGGCGGTGAGGGCGGTCGCCGGCTCGGTCCGGACCTCGGCGGTCTCGAGCCGAGTCGCGGGGGCGAGCGAGTCCCAGTACACGGCCTTGACCCGCGCCGGGGCGC
>JBFIUJ010000049.1:0-11868 GCA_041607595.1 Gemmatimonadales bacterium
CCGCGCGCACGGTGGCCGCCTACCGGCCGTCGGTCCCGATCCTCGCGGTGACCCCGGAGCCGGAGACCTATCGCCAGCTCTCGCTGGTCTGGGGCGTGGTGCCCATGCTCACGACGCACTTCGACAGCTACGAGCCGATGATCACCGCGGCCCGGCGGACCATCCTGGACCGCGCTCTCGCCGAGACGGGGGACGTGGTCGTGGTGACCGCGGGCGTGCCGTTCGACGTGCCGGGCACCACCAACGTGCTCAAGATCGAGCCGGTCTAGCCGTGCGGTTCAGGTTCCTCGGCACCGGCACCTCGTTCGGCGTGCCGCAGGTGGGATGCCGGTGCGCGGTCTGCCGGTCGAACGATCCGCGGGACAAGCGGACGCGCTCGGGCGCGGTGCTCGAGGTGGGCGGCTCGCGAATCCTGATCGACACCCCGCCGGAGCTGCGGCTCCAGCTGGTGGCCGCGGGGCTCGACCGGGTCGACGCGGTCCTCTACACCCACGAGCACGCGGACCACACCAACGGGATCGACGACCTGCGGATCTTCACGGTGCGCCGGCCCGAGCCGCTTCCGGTCTACGGCCCGCCGGAGACGCTGGACCGCCTCCAGGCCTCGTTTCGCTACATCTTCGACGACGACGTCGAGGCGTACGCCGGGACGTCGAAGCCCCACCTGGCGCCCCGGGCGCTCACCCCGGGCACGCCGGTCACGATCGCCGGGGTGGAGGTGCTGCCCCTCGCGTTCGAGCACGGCCACTTGCGGGTGTTCGGCTATCGCGTCGGCCAGCTGGCCTACCTCACCGACGTGAAGGCCGTGCCCCCGCTGGAGCGGCAGGCGCTGCAGGACCTGAAGGTCCTGGTACTGAACGCGCTCTGGTGGCGGCCGCACCCGACCCACCTGAGCATCGACGAGGCGATCCAGACGGTGGCGGACCTCCGCCCCCAACGCGCCTTCCTCACCCACCTGACGCACGAGACCGGCCATGCCGCGCTCGCGGCGCGCCTGCCCGCCGGGATGGCGCCCGCGCACGACGGCCTGGTGGTGGAGATCGGCCCATGAAGATGGCTTACGGCAGGATGCTGCGGGACGCCCTCGACGGCGAGCACGGCCTGACGCCCCAGCGGGTGGCCGAGCTGGCCTCCCGGTTCGCCGCGGTGCAGGCCGAGGTGCGCGACCGTCGCGCGGCGGGCGAGTACGGGTTCTACGGGCTGACCGACCAGGGCGAGACGGCCCGGCAGATCGCCGCGTTCGCCGAGGGCCTGGGGCAGGCCCACGCGCACGTCCTGGTGCTCGGGATCGGCGGCTCCGCCCTCGGCGCGCGGGCACTGCTGAGCGCTCTCCGCCGGCCTGCCTGGAACGAGCTGGACGACGAGGGGCGGGAGTTCTACCCCCGGCTCACCGTGCTGGACAACGTGGACCCGGTTTCGGTCGCCGAGGCCCTGCGCCGGATCGACCCGCGGCGGGTGCTGGTCAACGTCATCAGCAAGTCCGGCGGGACCGCCGAGACCATGGCCCAGTATCTCGTGGTGCGGCGGTGGCTCGAGGACGCGCTGGGGGGGGCCGAGGCCGCGGCGAGGCACCTGGTGTTCACCACCGACCCGCACCGGGGCGCGCTCCGGGAGCTCGCCACCCGCGAGGGGATCCCCGCGCTCGAGGTCCCCGGTCCCGTGGGAGGCCGGTTCAGCGTTCTCTCCCCCGTCGGCCTGCTTCCGGCGGCGCTGGTGGGCATCGACATCGCCGGCCTCCTGGCTGGCGCTCGGCGGGCGGTGGAGCGGGCCGAGGCCGCCGAGCTCCGGCAGAACCCGGCGGCCCTCTACGCGGGGCTCCACTGGGCCGCGGACGCCACCGTGGGCGCCCGGATCCACGTGCTGATGCCGTACGCGGACCGGCTGCGCGAGCTGGGCGAGTGGTTCCGCCAGCTCTGGGCGGAGAGTCTCGGCAAGCAGCACGACCGCGACGGCCGCCCGATCTACGTCGGTCCCACGCCGGTGGTGTCGGTCGGGGCGACGGACCAGCACAGCCAGGTGCAGCTCTTCATGGAGGGCCCCTTCGACAAGGTGATCACCTTCCTCACGGTGGAGGACCACGGCGAGGACGTGTCGATCCCGGAGGTGGGGGAGGACCTGCCGGGGGACCTGGCCTACCTCCCGGGACACACGCTCGGGGCCCTGCTGCGCGCGGAGTACGAGGCAACGGCGGCGGCGCTGGCCCGCGCCGGGCGGATGAGCATGACCCTCCGCCTCCCTGGCCTTTCGGCGGAGACGGTGGGGGAGCTGATCATGTTTTTCCAGCTGGCGACGGGCTACGCCGGGGTGTGGTACGGCGTGAACCCGTTCGACCAGCCCGGCGTCGAGCTGGCGAAGCGCCTGACCTACGGTGCGATGGGGCGTCCCGGCTTCTCTCGGGAGCGGCTGGAGGCGGCGGAGGACGAGCACATCGTTTGACCCTCCCCCTGCAGCGGTCTACATTTTGCTGCATGGGTGTCTCTCTCCAGATCAAGGGTCGTCAACGTGTCTGAACAGATTCGCAAGGCTGTCGCTCTCTTCGGCGGGGCCGTCGAGCTCGTCCCGGGCGGAGTCAAGGTGCTCGACGCGGCTCGGCTCCAGACCCCGGTGATGGACCGTTTGGTCTGGCAGGCGGTGTTCGGGTCGGAGCCGGAGCGGGCCGCGGCCCGCTGGCTCCTCTGGGAGCTGGGCCAGGTGGTGGGGGCCCGCCCCGCGTCGATCAACGATCTCTACCTGGCGCGGGGCCGCGGCGAGTGCGGCGGCTTCACCGTGCCGGCGATCAACGTCCGGACCATGGCCTACGACACCGCGCGGGCGGTCTTCCGCGCGGCCCGGGCGGGGAAGGCGGCGGCGATCATCCTGGAGATCGCCCGCTCGGAGATTGCCTACACCGACCAGCGGCCGGCGGAGTACGTCGCCGTGATGATCGGCGCGGCACTGCGGGAGGGCTACAACCACCCGCTGTTCATTCAGGGCGACCACTGCCAGGTCAACCACAAGAAGTACCAGGCGAATCCGGACGGCGAGGTCGGCGAGGTGAAGACCCTGATCGCCGAGGAGGTCGGGGCCGGGTTCTACAACATCGACGTGGACACCTCGACCCTGGTGGACCTCTCCCACCCGACGCTGGACGCCCAGCAGCGGCTCAACTTCGAGCGGGCCGCGGAGATCACCGCCTTCATCCGGGAGCGCGAGCCCGAGGGGGTGACCGTCTCGGTCGGTGCCGAGATCGGCGAAGTGGGCATGAAGAACAGCACCGTCGAGGAGCTGCACGCCTTCATGCAGGGGTACGTGCGCACGCTGGCGGGGCTCGGGCGGGACCTGGCAGGGATCAGCAAGATCTCGGTGCAGACGGGCACGTCGCACGGCGGCGTCGTCCTGCCGGACGGCTCGATCGCAGAGGTGAAGCTGGACCTGGAGGCGCTGGCCGCGCTCTCGGAGGCCGCCCGGAAGGACTATGGGCTCGCCGGCGCGGTGCAGCATGGGGCCAGCACGCTGCCGGGCAACGCCTTCGGCAACTTTCCCCGGGTGGAGACCTGCGAGATCCACCTGGCCACGAATTTCCAGAACATCGTCTTCGACCACCCCAAGCTCCCGGCCGACCTACGAGAGCGCATCACCGCGTGGCTGGACGCCAATGCGGCCGGGGAGCGCAAGGCCGGGGACTCGGAGGAGCAGTTCTACTACAAGACCCGTAAGAAGGCCATCGGACCGTTCAAGCGGGAGCTCTGGTCGCTCCCGGAAGACATCCGTACTGCGATCGCGGCGGATCTGGAGCAGACCTTCCGGTTCCTCTTCGAGCAGCTCAACGTGAACGGCACCGTGGCGCTGGTGGATCGATTCATTCATGCCCCGCTGCAGCACCATTCGGCCCTGACGCCGGTATTGGTCGCTGCGGCGGATGACCCAGACGCAGGAGAATGAGATGCGAGACAAGGAGACATCCGAGGACGTCGTCGTCGTGCGCGACGGGGGCTCGGCCGTCAAATGGTTCGTCGTCGGCGCCGTCCTCGGGGCCGGCGTCGCCCTGCTCTTCGCGCCCCAGAGCGGCGAAGAGACGCGGCGCGCGATCCGGCGCCGGGCGCGCGAGCTGCGCGACTACGCCGAGGACACCATGGACGATCTGGGCGATCGCTTCGAAGAGGGCCGCGAGCGGGTGAAGCGCACCATCGGCGACAAGGTGGAGAGCGCCAAGGACTCGCTGCAGGAGGCGAAGACCACCGCGGGCGACGTGGTGGACGCGTTCCGCGGCGCGGGCGGCACCGCCCGTGACGAGCTCGAGCGCCGCCTGGCGAGCGCCCGGAGCCGGCGGAAGGCGGCCGTGGCCAGCGACGACGAGGAGCCGCTCGCCTGAGCCGTCCCGGGGGCTGGCACCGGTCCCTCGGCGGCTTCGTCCGGCGAACGCTGCAAGCGGCGGACGAAAACAACATCCCCTTCTTGGCGAGCGCGCTCACCTTCGATGCGCTGCTCGCGGCGGTGCCGTTCGTCCTGTTGGTCCTCGTCGGGCTCACCCTCGCCGCGAGCATCATTGCCGGCGAGGGACGACCGGGTGTCGAGCTGGCCGAGCTCTTCGCCCGCTTCCTCCCCGCGCACGCGAGCATCGAGGCGGATCCCTTCGCGTTGGCCCAACGGCTCCTGGTGCTGATCAGCCAGAACCGCGGCGAGCTGAGCCTCTACGCCATCCCGGCCTTCATCTGGTTCTCCACCCGGCTCTTCGCCGGAGTCCGTACCGCCCTCAACCACATCTATGACGTCTCCGCCCTGCCTCGGCCCGGCGGTTTCGTGCGCGGGTACCTCCTGGGGAAGGTCCGAGACACGGGGATGGTGCTGGTGACGCTCTCGCTCTTCCTGGGCAACACCGCGGTCTCGGCCGGGATCGGCGTGCTCCGGTCCCGCCCGGAGGCGGACCTGGGGGCCCTCGGCTTCTTCCTCACCACGATCGGCCGGGGCCTGGGAGAGCTGCTCACGTTCGGCTTCGCCGTGCTGCTCTTCTTCGTCGTCTACAAGTACGCCTCGGTCCGGCGGATGGGATGGCGGCCCGCGCTGGTGGCCTCGTTCTTCACGGCCATCGCCTTCGAGATCGCCAAGCGCCTCTTCGGGCTCTATCTCGAGAACTTTGCCTCGCCCGCCCGCCTCTCGCTCGATTTCAACCTGGTGGCCGGGTTGCTGTTCGTGCTCTGGATGTACTACAACGCGCTGACCTTCCTGCTCGGCGGGGTGGTCGCGGAGACCTGGCAGCTGCGGGAGATGCAGCAGCGCCAGCGCGCCGTCCTCACCTGACCGACGACTCCAACCGCACGCGCCTTCATCGAGAGAGCCGTCGGTGGTCCCGCGGCATGGGTGGTCGGGTGGGCGCTGGCTGGGGGCCGGGGCGCCCTTCCTGAGCGCACCGGGGGTGGAGTAGCTTAGGCCGTCCCTCTCCCACCGGTTGCCATGCGGCTCGTGCTCCTCCTGCTCCTGCTCCTCGCCTCCGCGCTCCAGGCCCAGGGGTTCGACTTCTACGACCGCGGCCCCTATCGGGCGGTGCCCCGCCCGGACTCGCTCCTGGGTTACGCGATCGGGTCGCGGCACACGATGTACCATCAGCAGCAGCAGGCGCTGGACCGGATGATCGCCGCGGCGCCGGACCGAGTGCGCACCGAGTCGATCGGCACGACCGCCGAGGGCCGGGTGATGCGGCTGCTGGTCATCTCGGCGCCGGAGAACCTGGCCCGGCTGGACGGGATCCGGGCGGACCTCGCCGCCCTGGCCGACCCGCGGCGCACCACCGCGGCCCAGGCGGCGGCGATCGCCGAGCGGACACCGTCGGTGGTATTGCTCACCCACTCGGTGCACGGGAACGAGCCCGCGGGCTTCGAGGCCAGCCTGCAGACCGCCTACCAGCTGCTCGCCTCGGAGGAGCCGGCCACGCTCGAGATCCTGCGGGACGTCGTCGTGCTGCTCAATCCCTCGCAGAACCCGGACGGCCACGAGCGGTTCGCCGCGTGGTCCAACTCGGTCGCCGTCGGCACCGACGAGCCGGCCGCGTTGGAGCAGACCGAGCCCTGGAGCGTGTGGGGACGGTTCAACCACTACCGGTTCGACCTGAACCGGGACCTGCTGGCGCAGTCCCAGCCGGAGTCCCGGGCGCTGGCGGCGGCGATGGCCCGCTGGCGGCCCAGCGTGGTCGTGGACCTGCACAGCACGACGAGCCAGTACTTCTCCCCCCCGGTGGCGCAGGCGGTGAACCAGCACCTGCCCGCCGCGACACTCCGTTGGTACGAGCGTTACGGCCGGGCGAATGGGGAGGCGTTCGACGCCCGGGGCTGGCAGTACTACGTCCGGGACATCTTCGATCTCTTCTATCCGGGGTACGTGGACGCCTGGCCCTCGCTCCGGGGGGCCGTGGGGATGACCTACGAGACCGATGGCGGGCCGGAGCTCAGGAAGCGGAAGGACGATGGCACGTTCACGACGTTCGAGGAGGGGATCGCCCGCCACTACGTGGCCTCGCTCGCGACCCTGGCCACGGCCGCCCGGACCCGGGCCGAGCGTCACCGGGACGGGTACCAGTTCCACGCCTCCGGCATGGCCGAGGCGGAGCGGAGGCCGCTCCGGCGGGTGATCGTGGAGGCGCGGCCCGACCCCGCGCGGGCCCTGGGGCTGGCCCGGCTCTTGGCGCGGGAGGGCATCGAAGTGACCCGCGCCGCCCAGGCCTTCACCGCGCAGCGCGCGACCTCCTACCTCGGCTCACCCCCCGGCCGGCGCGTCTTCCCGGCGGGCACCTACGTCGTGGACTTGGCCCAGCCCGAGGCGCGGCTCGCCACCGCGATCCTGGAGCCCCGCGCGGCGTTCGACTCCGCCTTCGTGCGGGCCCAGCTCCATCGCTACGAGCGGAACAAGATCCGGGGCGAAGGGGACGACCGTGAAGGCTACGAGTTCTACGACATCACCGCCTGGTCACTGCCGCTGACGCTCGGCCTCACCGCCTTCTGGACCGACGAGACGGCGCCGGTGGCGGGGGAACCGGTACGAGCGGACGACGCGCTACCGCCGGTCGAGCCTCCCGCGCGCGCCCGCTCGGCCTACGTCTTCAGCAACGACACCGAGGCCGGCGCCCGGCTCGCCCTCCACCTCCTGGGCGAGGACGTGAAGGTCGCCGTGGCGACCCAGCCGATCGTGGCGGACGGGACCCGGTTCCCCCGCGGCAGCTTCGTCGTTCGGGTGCAGCGCAATGCGGATGGGGTGCACGACCGGGTGGCGCGTCTGGCCCGGCGCACCGGCGCCACGGTGCACGCGGTCCAATCCGCCTTCGCCGACAGCGGGGCCGCGGGGGTGGGGAGCGAGAGCGTGGTGGCGATCCGCCGTCCGCGCGTGCTGCTGCTGGCCGGGGACGGCGTGCAGCAGACCTCGTTCGGGGCCTTCTGGCACTACCTCGAGCGGGAGCTGGAAGCTCCGCTCGTGCCGGTGACCGCCTCGGCGCTGGGGTCGATGGAGCTGGACCGGTACAACGTGCTGATCATCCCGGCGGGCTCCGCGGAGCGGCTCTGGCGCGAGCTGGGCGAGGAGGGGGCGGGCCGCCTCGCGACCTGGGTGCGCGAGGGAGGCGCGGTGATCGCCGTCGGCGGGTCGGTGTCGCTCTTGGCGCGGGAGGAGCTCGGCCTCACGACGGTACGACCCGTGGGGGAGACGGACCCGGAGAAGAAGGATGGGGCGCCGAAGGACTCGGTGCGGGACACCACGGTGGCCCCGGCGGCGCAGCCCGCGCCGCCGCTCGTCTCGCCCACCGCCGGCGCCGGCGCCAAGCCGGAGTTCATCCCGGGCGCCATCTTCCGCGCCACGCTGGACCGCACCCACTGGCTCACCTACGGCTACGAGGCGGAGCACCTCCCGGTGTTCCTCAACACGGGGCGGCTCCTCTCGCGGTCCGAGAAGGGAGGGAACCCGGTCGCCTTCGTGGGCGACAGCCTCACGCTCGCGGGGTTCACCTGGCCCAACAACACCGAGAAGTACCTGCGGGGGTCGATCTGGGCCGCGGTGGAGAGCCAGGGCCGGGGGAAGGTGATCCTCTTCGCGGACGATCCGCTCTTCCGGGCCTTCTGGCGGGGGACCGCGCGGCTGGTCACCAACGCGATCCTGTTCGGCCCGGGGCGGTGAGTCCCTCGGGCGTGCTCCCCAAGTAGCCGGCGGCGGCTCGGGGATCGGGTTGGCCCGGGCCGCCGGCCGGGATATATTCCTGGCGCCTCAGGTCCGAAGGGCGCCGGCGCGTGAACCGCGTCAGGACCTCGCCGGTAGCAGCGCTAAGCGATGCCCGGTGTCGCTTCGGGTAGCCTGAGGCACTCTTCTTTTCGCAGGCTTCCCCCGCCGGGTCCGCCCCGCGGTCGGTCCCGCTCCTCCGGATCCCCTCCACGGCGTCGAGGATTCAACCGCCGCATGACCATCGCGCTCGCCCGCCGCTATCGTCCCAAGCGCTTCTCCGACCTGCTGGTGCAGGACCACGTGGCGGCCGCGCTGCGCGGGGCGGTGGCACGGGGGCGGGTGGGCCACGGCTACCTGCTGACCGGGCCGCGCGGGGTCGGGAAGACCACCGCCGCCCGGATCCTGGCCATGGCCCTCAACTGCGATCGCCGGGAGGCCTCGGCCGACGGCGAGCCGTGCGGCGAGTGCGAGAGCTGCAGGCGGGTCTGGACCGGCTCGGCCAACCTCGACGTGGTGGAGATCGACGCCGCCAGCAACCGGGGCGTGGACGACGCGCGCGACCTGCGGGAGCGGGCGATGTACGCCGCCTCGCGCGAGGGCAACTACAAGGTCTACATCGTGGACGAGGCCCACATGCTGACCCGGGAGGCCTGGAACGCCCTCCTGAAGATCCTGGAGGAGCCGCCTCCCCGCGTCATCTTCGTGTTCGCGACCACGGAGCCGCAGAAGATCGCCGCCACCGCGGCGCCGGTGATGTCCCGACTCCAGCGGTTCGACTTCCGGCGGATCGGGCCCGGCGCCATCCGCCAACGGCTCCGGGAGGTGGTGAACGCCGAGGGGCTCGACGCGGACGACGACGCGCTGACCCTGATCGGGCGGTCGGCGGACGGGGGCATGCGGGATGCCCTGTCGCTGCTCGACCAGTGCCTGAGCTTCGGCGAGGGGGCCCTGACCGCGGACCGGGTGCGGGACGTGCTGGGGCTGATCCACGACGAGGTGTACGCCGACCTCCTGGCCCTGGTGGCAGAGCGGCGGCCGGCGGACGTATTCCCCCTGGTGGACCGAGTGATGGAGGCGGGGTCCGATCTGGGCGAGTTCCTGAGCGGCGCGGCGGAGCTCTGGCGGGCCCTGCTCATGCTGCAGGTCGGGGCCGAGCCGGAGGGGCTGACCGAGGCCTCCCGCCACGTGCTGGAGCAGTACCGGGACCGCCTCGAGCCCGGCGACCTCCTGCGGATGCTCAAGCTCCTGGCGGACCAGGAGCAGGGCGTGCGGCGTAGCCTGAATCCGCGGATCCAGGTCGAGACCCTGCTCCTACGCTGGGCGATGCTCGACCGGGTAGTGGATTTGGCCCAGGTGTTGGCCGGAGGGGCCGGGTCCGGCCCCCCGCCCTCTGCTCCTGCCGAGTCGCGGGCGAAAGGCTCGAACCCGGCGCGTGGGAGGGAGGGCGAGCCGGCCGTGAAGGCCGCTCCGGCCGAGCCCCGTCCGGCGGCTCCCGATCGCCCGGTGCCGTTCACCCTGGAGGGCCTGCGGGCGGCCTGGCCGATCGTGGTGGACCAGGCGCGGGAGCGGAGCCGCTTCCTGGCCGGGGCCCTCCAGGGCATGCGGCCGGCGGAGGTCGCGGGCGACCTGCTGACGCTCGAGATGTCGGGGGACGCGCCGATGGGCCTTGAGGCGCTGGAGCGGCAGCGCGCCGCGCTGGAGGAGCTCCTGGGCGGGCTCGCGGCGCGGACGGTACGGATCGCGGTGCGGGAGGTGGCGAAGGCCGAGGCGGGGGGCCAGCGGCCGGCCCGGACCACCGAGGCCTCGGTCAAGGCGGACCGTCTGGAGGCCGGCCGGGCCTCGGACCCGGCCCTCGACGCGGCCGCCAATGCGTTAGATTTGGAGGTCCTCGAATAGTGGCGGCCGGCCGGTGGGGCCGTGGCCGCCTTCGTATGACGTGATCCAGGGGCCGTCGACCCGTTCATGGCAGATCTTCAGCAGCTTTTCCAGCTCGGGCAGCAGATGCAGGGCCGGCTCCAGCAGCTCCAGAGCGAGCTGGCCGGCCGGACGATCGAGACGACCGCCGGAGGCGGGATGGTCCGGGTGACCGCCGACGGTCGCGGGACGATCCGGGCCGTGACCATCGATCCGGAGGCCTTCGAGGGGCGGGACGCCGAGCTGCTCGCCGACCTCGTGCTGGCCGCGGTGGCGGAAGCACAGCGTAGGGCCGCGGAGCTGGCCCAGGCGGAGATGCGCAAGGCCGGCCCCGGCCAGTTCCCCTTCACGCCCTGACCGTGGCCGTCATCGAGGACCTGATCACCGAGCTGGCCCGCCTGCCGGGGATCGGGCGGAAGACCGCCCAGCGGCTCACCTTCCATCTGCTGCAGCAGGCGCCCGAGCGGTTGACCCGTCTGGCCGGGAGCCTCGCCGCGGTGGCGGAGCGGGTGCGGCCCTGCGGAGAGTGCGGCAACCCGAGCGAGGCCGATCCCTGCGAGCTGTGTCAGGACCCGCGCCGGGACGACGGGCTCCTGTGCGTGGTGGAGGAGCCCTCGGCGCTGGCGGTGGTGGAGCGGGCGACCGAGTTCCGGGGTCGCTACCACGTGCTGGGGGGGCGCCTGTCCCCGCTGGATGGGGTGGGTCCGGAGGCGCTGCGGGTGGAGCCGCTCTTGCGGCGGGTGGCGGCCGGAGGGATCCGCGAGGTGATCCTCGCGACCAACCCCTCGATGGAGGGGGAGGCTACTGCCACGTACCTGCAGCAGCGCTTGGCCGGGCGAGGGGTTCGGGTGACTCGGCTCGCGCGGGGCCTGCCGGTCGGCGGGGAGCTGGAGTATGCCGACGGGGTGACCATCGCCCACGCCCTCTCCGCACGGCAGGAGGTCTCGTAGCATGCGCTCGCGCGGGTTGCTCGTGGCCGGCGGCGCCCTGGTCGGGGTGGCGCTGGGGTGGCTCCTGGTCCAGCGGCACCAGGCGCGTCACCGGCAGGACCTCTTCAGCAGCAGGCCGCTCCGGCGCTTCGCTGCGCTGGGGGCGCTCGCGGGCGAAGGAGGCGTGGAGACCGCGCGCCTCCTGCGGGACTACCTGGCCTGGGAGACCCAGCCGGTGCTGCGGCAGCGCGGGCAGGCGCTGCTGCGGCGGGTGGAACTCAACCTCGGGTGAGGCGGTGACATGACGGGTGCCTCGAGTTGGTCGTTTCGGGAGGAGGACTCCCAACGCATCCAGGACGTGCTGTCCGGGTTCCTCCGCGACTCCAGCGCCCGCACGGCGCTGATCGTGGACCGCACCGGCCAGATGGTGGCGATCGTGGGCGAGGCGCCGAGCTTCGATCCCACGGCCTTCGCCTCGCTGACCGCGGCCGACTTCAGCGCCAACGACCAACTGGCCCGGATGATCGGCGAGCCGGAGTTCGGCGCGCTCTTCCACCAGGGGGAGAAGGAGTCGATGTACCTGGCGGACGTCGCCCGCCGGGTGATTCTCGTGGTGCTCTTCGACAATCGGACGACCTTGGGTCTGGTCAAGCTGCGGGTGAAGAATGCGGTGGGCGAGCTCAACGACGTGTTCGCGGCGATGTTTACCCGGGACGGGACCGGTGCGCCGCGGGTGGAGACCGGTTTCGTGGGGGAGGCGGAAGATGAGATCGACCGCCTCTTCCGCGACTGAGAGGAGGGGCGGCGCATGTCGATGATCAACTACGCCTCGCGCGAGATCAACTGCAAG
>JBFIUJ010000050.1:0-11833 GCA_041607595.1 Gemmatimonadales bacterium
CCAACGGGCGACAGAAAACCCGGCTCGCGCGAGGCGAGACCGGGCGTTCAGTCGATCTTCCGGGATTCATCACCCAGGCCGGAACACCCCTGGGGCCCTTTCGGGCTATGTCGCTGGCAGAAGGGTAGCGGCCCGGTGCCCGGCGCGCAAGGGCCCGGTCTTCCCACCGGGGGACGACTCATTAGCTTTCCGCCCCATCGAGCCGCCACAGGAGCCGTCCGATCGCTACCACATCTGCCCCTCCCGCCGCGCCCGCCTGGACCATCCGCGACGCCGAGAAGCTCTACAACATGAAGGGCTGGGGCCAGGGGTTCTTCCGGATCAACGCCGAGGGCCATGTGGGGGTACACCCCGACGGCGATCCCGCCCGGGGGCTCGACCTCTACCATCTGGCCATGGACCTGGACGCCCAGGGCGTCGGGTTGCCGCTGTTGATTCGCTTCTCCGACATCCTGCGCGCCCGCATCCAGATGCTCGCGACCCGGTTCCAGAGCGCACTCGACGAGTTCGGCTACGGCGGGCGCTACACGACCGTGTACCCGATCAAGGTCAACCAACAGCGGCACGTGGTGCAGGAGGTCGTGGAGTTCGGCGCGCCGTTCGGCGTCGGGCTGGAATGCGGCAGCAAGGGGGAGCTGCAGGCCATCCTGGGCCTCAGCGACTCCACCAACCACCTGATCGTCTGCAACGGGTACAAGGACGAGGAGTTCCATCGGCTCGCCCTGATGGGGCACAAGCTCGGGCACACGGTGATCGTCGTGCTGGAGCAGCTGCACGAGCTCGACGGACTGCTTCGGGTGGCGGACGAGATGGGGGTGACGCCGATGTTGGGCGTGCGGATCAAGCTGGCGTCGGAGGGGTCGGGGCGCTGGGCCAAGAGCGGCGGAGAGAAGTCCAAGTTCGGCCTCAGTGCGAGCGAGCTGATGAAGCTCCTCGCCCGTCTCGATCAGCTGGGCCGGAAGGACATCCTGAAACTGGTCCATTTCCACCTGGGCAGCCAGATCACCGACATCCGCTACATCAAGACGGGGCTGGAGGAGATCGGCCGCTACTACGCCGAGCTCCGGAACATGGGCTTCGACATCACCCATGTGGACGTGGGCGGCGGGCTCGGCGTGGATTACGACGGGTCGCGCTCCACCCGGCCGGCCAGCACCAACTACAGCATGGGCGAATACGCCCGGGACGTGGTATACACGATCGGGACCCTGTGCCGCAGCGAGGAGCTCCCGATGCCGCACATCATCTCCGAATCGGGACGGGCCGTGACGGCCCACCACGCCCTCCTTCTGGTGAACGTCATCGACGTCGAGTCCCAGGACGCGCACGCGGCCCCCGACCTGGCGGCGGACGCGCATCCGCTCCTGGTGGAGATGGCGGGCACCCTGGAGAACTTGTCCCTGGACCAGGTGCGCGAGGCCGTGCACGACGCGACCTTCGCCAAGGAGCGGGCCCAGGAGCTCTTCGTGAGCGGCGTGCTCTCCCTCCGGGACCGGGCCGACGTGGAGCGGCTCCACCTCGCCACGATGAACCGGGTGGCCAAGCTCATCGCCGAGGACCGCTCGGCCTTCCCGGAGATCGCCGCCGACATCGAGGCGACCCTGGTGGACCGGTACTTCTGCAACTTCTCCCTCTTCCAATCCCTGCCGGACAACTGGGCCATCGACCAGCTGTTCCCCATCATGCCGATCCACCGGCTGCTAGAGGAGCCGACCCGTCGCGGGACCCTGCAGGACATCACCTGCGACTCCGATGGGGTGATCGACCGCTTCGCGGGAGGTCGGAAGGGGAAGCCGTGCCTGGAGGTGCACCCGCCGGTGCCGGAGCAGCCGTACATCCTGGGGATCTTCCTCACCGGTGCCTACCAGGAGATCCTGGGCGACCTCCACAACCTCTTCGGGGACACCAACGCGGTGCACGTGCGGCTGACGGAGAACGGGGGGTACGAGATCACCGACCTGGTGCACGGCGACACCGTGACGGAGGTGCTCAACTACGTGCAGTTCCATGCCTCCGACCTGCTGGCCGCGTTCCGCCGGAAGGTGGCGAGCGCCAAGGGGCTCTCCCGGCAGGAGGCGAACGGCTTCATCGCGGACTACGTGGCGGGACTCGAAGGCTACACCTACCTGGAAGGGACCATCCCCACACGCTAGCGGCGTGGGTCAGGAGCCTCCCCGCAGGGCCGCGAGGCGGGCCTCGATCCGCTGGATCTCCGGGGTGAGCTCGGGATCGGCCTCGGCCAACCACCGGAGCGCCCGTTCGTAGCGCGCCGCCGCCTCTTCTCGCCGTCCCATCCGCTCGAGGATCTCGGCCGCGCGCACGTGGGCCGTCGGCGCGAACACCACCTCGTACAGCGAGAAGTGCTCGAAGGAGCCGAACCATCGGGCGGCGTCCCCGCCCCGCCCGAGCCGGTCGAGCGCCCACGCCCGCAGGTACCGCTCCCGCGATCCCGAGAGCACGGGTGAGGCCGTCGCCAGCAAATAGGACCCAAGCACCATCCCCTCGACCTCGTCCAGCGTGGCCGCCGCGTCCCCCCGCCGCCAGGCGAGGTCCGCCCGGACGCCCCGAGCGAGGTTGGCCGCGGCGCGCCGGACGTCGGTCGAGCCCTCCAACCCCAGGAGCGCCTCGACCTCCGCGAGCGCCGCCCGGCGGTCGCCATCCGCGGACGCGAGCAGCCCCAGGAGATAGTGCTGCACGGCGGCATGCAGGCCCACATGGGCCGAGAAGAACGTGCTGGAGGACGGCGACGGACCCCGCTCCGGCGGGAGGAGGCCCCGGACCTGTGCGCGCCACACGGCGCGCTCGGCCGCGGTCGAGGGCCGGAATGGAGCGAGGCCGAGCAGGGTGCCGTACTGAGTGCCGGCGACTGGGTCGATGCGGCGGGCGGCGGCGAGATGCTCCGTCGCCTGGGCCCAGCGACCCCGCGCCGCGACGAGGTGTGCCGCGACGAGGTGGCCGATGGCACGCGCGGTGGCCGAGTGGGTGGGGCCGGTCAGGAGACCCACGACCTGGGCGCCGCCGTCCGGGTCGTCGCCGAAGATCGCGACCGCCCAGGCGGCGAGCAGGATGGTGATGTCGGTCGCCTGACCCAGCTCGGCCATCGTCCGCTCCCGGTCCGACGCATTGCCGAAGCGGAAGGCGCGCAGGGCGGCCAGCTCCACCTCTTCGGCCCGCGTCTCGTCGGATCGCTCCGGGATCCGGCCGCGGACCTCGGCGAGGCGCCGGGTCAGGGAATCGAGCGCCCGGGCGTCCTCGGCGACGGCCGCGAGCCGGGCCAAGTGGATCATGGCCGAGACCTCGTTGGGCTCCAGGGTGCCGACCCGCACCCAGGCCTCCCGGGACTCCGCCAGGTCGCGGCCCTGCCATGGCCCAACGTGGAACGTGAGCTCGCCGAGCAGGAACCATCCCTCGACGTCGTCGGGGTAGGTCCCCAGAATGGCCCGGAGCTGTTGCTCGGTCTGGTCGGCGTCGCTGCGCAGGAACGACCGCAGGGCCTGCAGCACGAGTGCCTCGCGCTCGGGCAGGCGGCCGGTCAGCATGGCGGCGCGCTCAGCGGCCTCGATGGCCAGCACGTTCCGGGTGAGCCAGAACGCGGTCGTGCTGAGGCGGTACCAGGCCAGGGCGAAGAGGGAATCCGCCGCGAGGGCCCGCTGGAAGGCTCGTGCCGCCCGGTCGAACCCGCCCGATCGGAGGGCCGCCTCGCCCTCCAGGTACGCCTTGAGCGCGGGCAGGGAATGCGTCGTGACGGCGGCAATGCGGTCGACGCGCGTGCTGGTCGGTCCGCCCCAGCCTCCCAGCAGCTGCGCGGTCACCCGGTCCACCATGTCGAAGACCTCCTCCGGGGTCCCGATCACGGTGGCGGTCGCGACGGCCTCCCGGTCCCTCCCCGTCCGGTAGAGCGAGGCACTCAGGCTCAGGCGACCCCCGACATCCAGCACCTCCCCCAGCACGAAGTGTCCGGCCCCGAACTGCTGCGCGATGCGGTTCCCGTCCTCCGGACCGAGCGGACGGCGCCCCGCCCGGGTGATGTGGCTCAGCAGGGCCCGAGGGTCGACGCTCCGGATATCGCCCGCCCCATCCAGCTTGGTGGCGAGCAGGCTCACCATGCCCTCCCGCAGTCCGAGGCTGTCGGAGCCGCCCCCACCGAAGGGCAACACCGCCACGGTCGTGGACGAGAGGGACGCGGTCGACCGCCGCTGGAGGGCCACGGCCGTGACGCCCAGTCCCACGGCGAGCATGACGGCCAGCGCCGCCCAGCGCTTCCGCCGCGGGCTCCGCGCGAGAACGGGCGCGGTCTCCTGGCCGGCCAGCGCGGCGCCGAAGGCGGCCGCGCCTTGGAATCGGTCCATGGGGCGCTTGGCCATGGCCCGGGCCAAGGCATCGTCCAACCCGGCGGGAACCCCCGCCACGGTGTCGGCCAGGCGAGGCGTGGGGCCGGTGAGGTGGGCGGCGAGCGTGGCGCTCAGCGAGGACCGCGCGAACGGCTGCCGGCCGGCCACCATCTCGAACACCATGCAGGCCAGGCTGTAGACGTCGCTGCGCCCGTCGATGTCGTCCCGGCCCTCGATCTGCTCGGGGCTCATGTAGCTCGGCGTGCCCAGGGCGGTCCCGGTCTGGGTCACCCGTCCGGCTCCGGCCGCGGCGTCGACCGCCCGTGCCAGTCCGAAGTCGGCCACCACGGCATGGCCGGCCTGGAGGAGGATGTTCTCCGGCTTGATGTCGCGGTGGATGATGCCGCGCGCGTGGGCAAAGGCGAGCGCATCCGCCACCTGGCGTGCGATCCGGACCGCGTCGCCGACCGGCAGGCGGCCCTCTCGGTCGAGTCGGTCGCGGAGCGACTCGCCCTCCACGAACGGCATGACGTAGTAGAGGAGCCCCTCGGCGGTGCCGGAGTCGTGCAACGGGAGGATGTGGGGGTGGTTGAGCCCGGAGGCGATCTCGATCTCGCGGAGGAAGCGCTCCGGCCCGAGGGCCGCGGCGAGATCCTCCCGGAGCACCTTGATCCCGACGGTGCGTCCGTGCTTGCGGTCGCGTGCCCGGTAGACGGTGGCCATGCCCCCGCGCCCGACCTCCCCCTCGACCAGGTAACGCTCGCCGACGGCGCGGACGAGGCCCTCCGGTATCTCGGTCATCGCGGTCCGGATCAGAGTTCCTTCACGATAGGGCCACGCCGTCGCGAGGACCAGAGGTACGAAGGGGTGGCCCGGCGGGCCACCCCTTCGTACGCGTCGCGCCGTGCGTCGAGCTAGGTACGTTGGGACAGCGGGACGAAGGGGCGCTCGTCGGCGCCGACGTACACTTGCCGGGGACGGGCGATCTTCTGCTCCTTGTCCGCCAGCATCTCTTCCCACTGGGCGAGCCACCCCGGGGTCCGGCCGATGGCGAACAGCACGGTGAAGAAGTCCGTGGGATAGCCCATGGCCTGGTAGATCAGGCCGGAGTAGAAGTCCACGTTGGGGTAGAGCTTGCGCGAGATGAAGTAGTCGTCCTCGAGGGCGATCCGCTCCAGCTCCAGCGCCATCTCCAGCTTGGGGTTGAGACCGGTCTGCTCGAAGACCTCGTAGGCCACCCGCTTGATCAGCTTGGCCCGCGGGTCGTAGGACTTGTAGACCCGGTGGCCGAACCCCATGAGGCGGCCCTTGCCCGCCTTGACCCCCTCGATGAAGTCCGGGATGTGGGCCTTGCTGCCGATCTCGTCGAGCATCTGGAGCACGGCCTCGTTCGCCCCGCCGTGGAGCGGCCCGTAGAGGGCGGCGATGCCGGCGGAGACGGCAGAGAACGGGTCCACGTGCGAGCTGCCCACGGCGCGGACCGCGCTGGTCGAGCAGTTCTGCTCGTGGTCGGCGTGCAGGATGAGCAGGATCTCGAGGGCCTTCTGCAGCACCATGTTCGGCTCGTGCTTCCCGCCGATGCTGAACGTCATGTTGACGAAGTTCCCGATGAACGGGAGGTCGTTCCGCGGGAATTCGAAGGGGAGCCCGCGCGACTGGCGGAAGGCGAACGCGGCGATGGTCGGGATCTTGGCGAGCAGGCGAACGCGCTGGATGTAGCGGTTGGCCGCGTTGTCGATGTTCTTCGCCTCGGGGTAGAAGGTCGAGAGCGCGCCGATCGCTCCGAGGAGCATGCCCATCGGGTGCGCGTCGTACCGGAAGCCCTCGAGGAACTTGATGATGTTGGTGTGGACGTAGGTGTGGTACGTGATGTCGTGGATCCACCGGTCCAACTGCGCCTGGTTGGGGAGCTCGCCCTCGCTGAGCAGGTAGGCGACCTCCAGGAAGCTCGCCTGCTCCGCCAAGTCCTCGATGGGGTACCCGCGATAGCGCAGGATGCCCCGATCCCCGTCGATGTAGGTGATGGCACTCCGGCACGCCGCCGTGTTCATGAACGCCGGATCGTACGTCATCAGGCCGAAGTCCTCCTCGTCCACCTTGATCTGGCGGAAGTCCATGGCCCGGACCGTGCCGTCGGTGATGGGGATGTCGTACGTCTTCTTGGTGCGGTTGTCGGTGACCGTGAGCGTGTTCTTGGGCACGATCGGGGTCCTTCCGTGACCGGTGGAGATGACGAGCGATGAGCGTGCGCGGTGGCCTAAGATAGCCCCGGTCGGCGGCCGGGGGAAAGCGTGGTCCCGCCCATGCGGCCGGATTAGCTTGGGGTCATGATCCCCGCGCCCACCCTCGCCGAACGCGCCCGCGGAGCCCTCCTCGGCCTGGTCACCGGGAACGCGCTGGGCGTGCCGACGGAGCCCCTCCTGACCCCCGGGGCGATCGCGACCCGCTTTCCCGGCGGGCTCAGCGAGATCCAGCGCTGCGACACGCCGGAATCTCCCTACGACGACGATGCGGCCATGGCGCTCATTCTCGCCGAGGAGCTGCTCGCGCCAGAGGTGAGCCTGGAGCGCCTGGCCGGCCGGTGGGTCACCTGGATGAAGACCGATGGGCGGGGGATCGGCGGATGGACCCGGACCGCCCTCGACCACATCGACCGCCATGGGACGCCGCCCGCCGCGAGCGGTGGCCAGGCCGGCAACGGCGCCGTGATGCGCTGCCTGCCCGTGGCGCTGGCCACCTTCCGGACCCCGCGCAACCTGGTGAGCGGCACCTACCACACCGCGGCCCTGACCCATCCGGACCCGCGCTGCACCTGGGGGGCGGTGGCCGTCAACGTCGCGGCGGCCCGGTTCCTGATGGGGAAGCGGGACTTCATCCCCGACGTCATCGAAGCGCTCCGGAACAACGAGGCCCCGGACGAGCTCCTCGCCGCGGTCCGCCGGGTGCCGCTCGAGAAGCGGGACGACCTCCCCATCACCGGAGCGGCGGCCGGCTACGTCGTGCACTGCGTGGAGATCGCGCTGTGGCACGCCTATCACGAGCCGCTGCTCGAGCGCGGCGTCGTCTGGCTGGCCAACGCCGGCGGGGACACCGACACCAACGCCGCCGTGGCTGGGGGACTCCTGGGGGCGCGGGACGGGGAGGCGCGGGTCCCCGCGCGGTGGATCGCCGCGGTGCCGGACGGCGATCGGCTCCGGTCGCTGGCCGACCGGCTGGTCGGGGCCGCATGACGCCCGCCCCGGCGCTTCGCCCCGCCCGTGCGGCGGACCTGCCGGGCGTGCTCGACCTGCTGGCCGCGGCCACGCTGCCGGTGGACGGGGTGGCCGAAGGGTTCGCCGAGGGCTACGCCGTCGCGGAGGCGGAGGGAAAGCTGGTGGCGGTGATCGGGATCGAGCCCTACGGGCGGGTGGGACTGCTACGGTCCGCCGCGGTCCTGCCCGACTACCGGGGCCAGGGGCTCGGAGCCGAGTTGGTGCGCGATCGGCTGGCGTGGGCGCGGACCCGACGGCTGGAGGCGCTCTTCCTCCTCACCACTACGGCCGAGGACTACTTCCCGCGATTCGGATTCGAGCCGGTCACCCGCGAGGCCCTCCCACCGGCGCTGAGCGCGAGCGCGGAGCTCCGCGGGGCCTGCCCGGATTCGGCCCGGGCCTTTCGCCTGTGGCTCGACCCACCGCGTCCGACAAACGCCGAAGAGCCGCCGGAGGCGGCTCCTCGGGTCTGAGCGCCGGCCGGGCGAGGGCTCAGGCCTCCCGGACGATGCCCTCCTCGAGCCACCGCATCTCGTCGCGCAGGATCCGCTGTGCGGTGCGATAGGCGGCCGAGTCGTCGTTGAACCAGATGTCCTCGAACTTGTCGTTGACCCGGCGCCGGGCCTGCCGACTGAAGAGGTCGGCCAGCTCGATCGGACCGCGGTTCGCGGGGTCCTTCCGCACCATGGCGTGCGCCCGGGCGCAGGACGCGGTGATCGCGAGCAGCTCCGCCCCGATCTCCACCAGCCGCCCCAGCACCGCCTGCCGCTTCTCCAGCTTGGGGCCGAACCGCACCATGCAGTGGAAGAGCGTGCGGGCCAGCCGGCGCGACGTGCGATGCACGTACCGCACGTGGGTGGCCAGCGCGCCGAACTCGGTGTAGCGGGGCCAGCGGCTCCACCCGAACCACAGCTTGGGGTACCAGACCGCGTAGAACGCTCCCGCCTTGAGCAGCGGCCCGAGCTTCTTGCTCGCCGGCGTCTTGGGGTCGATGAGGGCGCCGGCGACCCGCATGTGGGTGTCGACCGCCTCCCGGGCGATGAACAGCCGCATGATCTCGCTCGATCCCTCGAAGATGAGGTTGATGCGGAAGTCGCGCATCATCCGCTCCACCGGGTCGGGCCGATCGCCCCGCGAGCGCAGGCTGTCCGCGGTCTCGTAGCCGCGCCCGCCCTTGATCTGCAGCGTATCGTCCACGATCCGCCACCCGATCTCGGTGTTCCACATCTTGGCCATCGCGGCCTCGAGGCGGATGTCGTGGTTGCCCTTGTCCGCGAGGAGGGAGGCGAGGTCGGACACGACCTCCATCGCGAAGGTGTCGGCCGCCATCCGGCCGATCTTCTGGGCGATCGCATCGTGCTTGCCGATCGGGGCTCCCCATTGGACCCGCTCGGCGGCCCACCGCCGGCTGATCTCGAGGCACCGCTTGCCCGCGGCGACGCAGGAGGCGGGGAGGGTGAGGCGGCCGGTGTTCAGGGTGATGAGGGCCAGCTTGAGGCCCTTGCCCTCGCCCCAGAGCACGTTCTCCACCGGCACCTTGACGTCGTGGAAGCGGATGATGCCGTTCTCCAGGGCCTTGAGGCCCATGAAATGGAGCCGCTGGGCGATCTCCACCCCCGGCCAGTCGGTCTCCACGATGAACGCGGTGATTCGCTTGTGCCCGGTCCGCGCCATCACGACCATCAAGTCGGCGATGGTGCCGTTGGTGCACCAGAGCTTCTCGCCGGTGAGGATGTAGTGCCGGCCGTCCTCGCTCAGCGTCGCCGTCGTGGTGAGGCCGGCGGGATCGGACCCGACGTTGGACTCGGTGAGGGCGAAGGCGGAGATCGCGCCTTTGGCCAGCCGGGGCAGGTAGCGCTGCTTCTGCTCCGGGGTCCCGAAGATCTTCAGCGGCTGGGGCACGCCGATGGACTGGGCGGCGGAGAGGAGCGCCGTGACGTTGCCGTCCTGGCTGGTCACCAGTCGGATCGCATGGGTGTAGCTGGTCTGGCTGAGCCCCAGCCCGCCGTACTCCGCCGGGATCTTGATGCCGAAGGCACCGAGCTGCCGGAGGCCTTCGATGACCTCGGGCGGGATCTTGCCCTCGCGGTCGATCCGATCGCTGTCTACCTGCTCCCGCATGAAGCGCTCGAGACGGTCCATGAAGGGGCGGGCCCGGGCCAGGTCCGCCTCGCGGATCTGCGGGAAGGGGTGCACCAGCTCCAGGCGGAGCCTCCCGTCGAACAGCTCGCGGACGAAGCTCGGCGCCTCCCACTCGGTTTCCCGGGCCGCCTCGGCGACCTCGCGGGCTTCCTGCTCGGTGGGGAGGGGGGGCTCGATTTGGGATGGGGTCGCGCGACCCTCGGTGGCAACGCTGGTCATGGGATGAGGCCTGGAGTAAGGGGTGACGCGGGAGCCGGGGTACCCGGGTCCGCGGAGCAGTGGGGGCGTACCATGGTCAAGCCGCCGGCTGCGGCATCGCGAAGCGGTCGCGAATGCCGTGCAACACGAGGTCGATCACGTGGCGCTTCCGATCCGCCAGGAAGGCCGGGTCGGCAGGGTCGAGGCCCATGGCCCGAAGGACGGTGTTGGAGTGCACCAGAGGGAACCAGCAGAGGCCGACGATGCTCAGCAGGAGGTGGGCGGCCTCCGCGCGCTGAGACGGATCGAGGTCCAGCTCCGCGGCGATTGCCGCCACCGCCTCGCGCGCGGCCTCGAGATGCGGAGGAACGTCCTGCAGCTGGCGCCCCCCGCCGAGCGCCTCCCATTCCATCAGCCGGACGAAGTTGGGGTGGGCGGTGATGAAGTCGAAATACTCGCCCACGGCCCCGGCCAACACGATCTCGGGGTCCTTGCGGCTGGCGAGCGCGCGCTCCTGCCCGCTCCGCACCGCGGCCCGGACCTGATCCAGGCAGCGCTCCAACACGGCGCGGTAGAGGTCCGCCTTGGCACCGAAGAAGTAGCCTGGAGTGCCGCGGGAGACCCCCGCCAGCGCGCCGACGTCGTTGAGGCTCGTGGCGTCGTAGCCCTTGGCTGCGAACAGCTGCTCGGCGGCGTCCAGCACCGCTTCCCGAGTCCGCTCTGCGTTCCGCTCGCCGGCTCCACTGCCTGACATACGGCTCCTTGATCTAAGCTTGCTTGACGTCAAGCAAGTTAGCGATAGCCGCTTTTCACGTCAAGCTGGGGACTCGCGTGCACCGGCCCGCTCAAGCCGGCGCGACCCCCAGCCGATAATAGTGTGGATGGGCCGCGACACCCGGTTCGCGTGGGATTGAGCGATGCCAGGAGCCGCACCGCGCCGACCCCACTCGCCCAGAGACATCGAGTTGGCCACGCGGGTCCGCCAGGCGCTCGACCGAGCGACCTGACGCCGCGGACGGACCTACTCCCGCGGGTCATGGCCCCGCCATGGCTTCCCCGACCGGATCCCGGCGCCAGTCGTACTCCATGTACCTGGCCGCCTCGGCGGCGAGCTCCTCCCCCAGGAAGCGGCACACCGCGTAGAGGCTGGCGTCGATGCCCGCCGAGACTCCCGCGGAGAGCAGCAGGTGCCCGTTGTCCACGTACCGTCGGTCGGGGTGGACCGTGGCGGACGGGGCGAGCGATCGGAGCAGGTCCAGACCGAGGTGGTGGGTGGTCGCTTGCCGCCCGGCCAGGAGGCCGGCGCGCGCCAGGAGGAGGGCCCCGGTGCACACCGAGAGCACCAGCTCCGCCCGTCCTGCCGTGTCGCGGATCCAGTCTATGACGCGCGGTTGGTCCAGGAGGGGGCGGGTGCCGTACCGCCCGGGGATGATCAGCACGTCCGTAGGAGGGCAGTCCTCCAGCGCGTGGTGGGGGACGAGGCGCAGGTCGTTCCGGGCCCGCACTGGTTGCCTGCCATCGGCGACCGTCGCCACCGCGAAGGGCTCGAGGCCGTGGCGCCGACCGGCGACGGAGAAGACCTCGTAGGGGCCGCATGCGTCGAGGACCTCTACCTCGTCGAAGATCAGGATGGTCACCCGGCGCGTGGGGATCGGGGGGAGGGGCATGGGGCCTCCGGTAGATGTCCTGTCGCTCGCACGGTGGGTCACTAGATTATCTGCGTGACCAGCGCCCTGTGTCCCAAGTGCCAGACGCCGCTACCCGAGGCGGCAATCTTCTGCTCCCGCTGCGGAACGCCGACCGGCGGCGCCGAGGGCGGCCCGACGTCCGGCGCCGCAGACGACCTCCAGGCGCGGCTCGGGCAGGCCCTGGGCGGCCACTACTTCGTCCGGCGGCTCCTCGGGCAGGGCA